>JAUSLX010000018.1 GCA_030645775.1 Gallionella sp.
CCCTAAAGGGTACAAGAGCTGGCAAGTCGCTGGTTATCGCAATGACGGCTTTAATCAGTGCCTACCTAAGGCATAATTCGGACAGCGCGAACGCCCGGCGAATGATCTGTTGCAGCATGTCGTCAGCGCTGCAACAGACAGGGATAATGTTTTCCCGGGTGAACGTATGGTCACTGATATTCCTGTTTAATTGTTTCAGGGAGGCAACATGAAAAAAAATGCAATATTGATAGGCCTTGGGCTGATGATCGTGCTGATTTTTGTCGGCAATGCGACCGGGCGCTTCTACCGGCTGAATTTTATTGATCAACTGTCTGCTGTCCTGTATGACTACAGTTTGCAGCTCACCATGCCTGAGACACTGGATGAACGTATTGTCATCCTCGATATTGACGAAAAAAGCCTGCAGGAAGAAGGTCGCTGGCCGTGGAGTCGTGATCGCCTGGCTCTGCTGGTGGATAAGTTATTCGATAACTACGGTATTGCAGTGGCCGGGTTTGACGTGGTGTTTGCCGAAAAAGATGAGAGCTCAGGGCTTAAGGTATTGCAGCGGCTCGGGCAAAATCAGCTTAAAAGTAATGCTGAATACCAGGGCGTTTTGACACGCATCCAGCCACAACTCGAATATGACACGCTGTTTGCTGACAAAATCAAAAACCGCAAGGTGGTGCTGGGGTATTACCTGAGCAATCAGCAGGAAAAGAGTATCTCCGGCATGCTACCCGAGCCGATCTTTCAGGCAGGCTCTTTCAAGGATAGGCCCATCGAATTTATTTCGTGGAATGGCTATGGCGCCAATCTGCCTGAATTGCAGCACGCTGCTGCCAGCGCAGGACACTTCAACCCCATAATAGACGCAGACGGCGCGGTCCGGCGTGTGCCCATGCTGGCTGAATATAACGGCGCGTATTATGAGTCGCTTTCCATGGCGGTGGTGCGTACCCTGATCGGCAACACGAATGTGTCGGTGCATTTTTCCGGCAACGGCGACAACGATTACACCGGGCTGGAATCGCTGGGACTGGTCGCTGTTGACGGAACGCTGAAAATTCCGGTGGACAGTAATGTGGCAACATTCGTGCCTTATCGCGGCAAGCAGGGCAGCTTCCGTTACATTTCTGCTACCGATGTGCTGCATGATCGTGTCGAGCCCGGGCAACTCAACAACAAGATCGTGCTGATCGGCACGAGTGCGATAGGCTTGCTGGACAATCGGGCTACCCCGGTGTCCGAGACCTTTCCAGGGGTGGAAATACACGCCAATATGGTTGCCGGTATTCTTGACCAGAATCTGAAGCAGCATCCGGCTTATATGCTGGGTGTTGAAGTGATGTGGCTGCTGCTGATGGGTATAGTCCTGAGTTTATGGTTGCCGAGGCTTAGTCCTGCCAATGCGATGCTGGTTTCGTTCGTTATGCTCGCCACTACGGTAGGCGTGAGTTTGTCCCTCTGGCAATACGGCGATTTGCTGATGCCGATGGCGAACAGTCTGGTAATGATTACCCTGTTGTTCGCGCTGGATATGTCCTATGGTTATTTCGTCGAAGCGCGCACCAAACGTCAGATTACCGGACTGTTCGGGCAATATGTGCCCAGCGAAGTGGTGGAGGAAATGAGCCATCATCCCGAGAGCGTATCCATGAAGGGGGAAAGCCGTGAGATGACGATATTGTTCTCGGATGTACGCGGTTTCACCACGATATCGGAAGGGTTGGGCCCTGAAGAATTGACGGAGTTGATGAACGAGTTTTTGACGCCCTTGTCGCGCGTTGTTTATAAACACCACGGCACGATAGACAAGTACATGGGTGACTGCATCATGGCATTCTGGGGTGCGCCCTTGCCGGATACACAACATGCGCGTGATGCCATCCTGGCCGGCATCGAGATGCAGGCGACGCTGGATGCGCTGCAACCTCATTTCAAGGAACGCGGCTGGCCGGCCATTCATGTCGGTGTCGGTATCAATACCGGAAAAGTCAGTGTCGGCAATATGGGTTCAGAGGTGCGTGTCGCCTATACCGTGATGGGTGACGAGGTGAATCTGGCCTCGCGACTGGAAGGCATCACCAAGCAGTATGGCGTGGGCATCGTGGTTGGTGAGCACACCCGGAATGCCGTAACAGACTTTGTGTATCGCGAGCTTGACCATGTGCGGGTAAGAGGGAAAAACGAACCGGTGGCGATATATGAACCGATAGGATTGAGCAGTGAAGTGCCTCAGACTATGCAGGATGAAGTGGCGCTGTTTCATGAAATGCGGCATCTGTATTGCGCCCAGGATTGGGATAAGGCCGAGTTGCAGTTGGTGAAGCTGCAAAGCCTGTCGCCCGATACCCGGTTGTACGGCGTCTATGCCGAACGCATCGCCCATTTCCGCAATAATCCACCTGATGCAGACTGGGATGGGGTATTTGTATTTCAGACAAAATAGCAAAATCGGCACAAAGATTAATCCCAGATAATCCATTGGCCACAATATCCCCTCCCCCTGCAAGGGGGAAGGGACATTCGGTTCTAATGAGCTTTTTGGGTTTATCTGACTGGGTTCCCGCCTGATGAAACAACGTAAGCGCGTGGTTTTATCAGCGGCGAAGACGAATAAATCAGTGCTTTCTTAGCTAATACGCCGGTAGTTATTGAGCCGCCACCTGCTGGAATACCGCCACGCCGTTAACCGTGCCGGCATTGAGCCCGCCTTTTTCAAATCCGTAGGTGATCGCTGCAACCACGCCGCCTGTGCCGCCGAAGCCGCCGCCGATCCCACCGCCGTTGGTCGTGCCGCAAAGTCCGGCAGTACAGGTCACCGCTAACGCCCCTGCACCGGTCATCTTGCTATCGGTGAAGAAATTGGCGCGGTTCATAATCGGCACACTTGTTGCGGCTGCATTCAACGTTGCGCCGCCAGCCGTGACATTCACGCCGACATCCACGGTTTGCGCGGTAAAGTTGGCACTGAGTGTGGCGGAATTCAGCGTCCCGGCCACCCCGGCCTGATCGGTAGGCGACGTGCCGCCAACCTGGTTATAGGTGTAAGTGCCGCTGGTCGGCAACGACACCGGCCCGGTCGCAACCGAACCCACTACCGCATGGGCGCCACCGGCCAGGGTAATGTTGTTCTGCCATACCCCGCTTGTACGGTCTTGCACATTCACCACGGTGCCTGCAGTCCAACGCCCCCAGCTGACCGTGTCGCTGCCGACCGTGAAACTTCCCTGGTCGGCGTACCCACCGCTCACATGCTGTATCGTGGAGCTGCCGCCACCGGAATTGTCATCAAATTGTGTAAGGTGGCCATTAATATCAGTCGAGACACGCGCCGCGTTGTTGTATGCTCCGCCCAACATCACGGTGGGAACCAGCGCCATCGGCTCGCTGATGGAACTCAATACCACGCGATAAGAAGTTGCAGTATCGTTGGCTACGGCTGCGCCCAATGCCGCTACGCCCTGCACCCACTCGGTGCTTGCAGCCGGAACGCCAACCAGGTTGAATTTCAGGATCGCGCCGTCCAGTGCCGCCCCTACCAGTTGCCCGTTCAGACTGCCGCCGGCAACTATCTGCCCCGTTCCAGGATTTACTATTACCGTCAGATAGCCGGGCTGCGAAGGCGACCGGTAGCTGTCGGCACTAAAGGCATTCAGGATATTACCGTTCGAATATTCCAGCGGCGCATTGCTGGTGCTGGCCGCCCAGGTATTCCCGCCCACCGTCAGGTTCAGGTTGGCCGCCACGGTTTGTGTGGCGAAATTGGCTGTCAACGAGGTCGTACCGTTGATCGTGCCATGTCCCCCGCCGGACACGCTGAACATATTGGTGACATCGCCGTCGACAAAGTTATACACGGCATTGGTCGTGGTCAGCACCTGAGCCAGATAGACCGGAGTGGGTTCAGGTGCTGTGATCCAGTGTAATTGCGCAAAACCCGGTGTATAGCTGAAGTTGCTGACAGCCATGGAACCCTCGGCCCAGCTTCCCCAGTTGATCGAGCCGCTGCCTGTACCGACCGCAGTGTGCACGACCCCGCCGGTAACCGGCTCCACTGTGTTGAGCCAGTTCGTACCGCTCCATTCGGTCAGCAGACCATAGCTCGTGGTGACTGTAGGCGAGCTCGCAAGTTGTAATGAGTTCGCCACCACAAAGGCACCGCCCGTAGTGGGGGTGCCATTGCTAACTGTCGGATTGGTAGTTACAGGCATGCGGTCAAATCCGACCAGGCCGCCCAGATTCAGATTGTTGTTGTCCCACAGGCTGTACTGGACTATCGCGCCGGCATAGTTCTGCCCCAGGAAAGCACCGCTGACGTTGCCGCCGCAGTTAGTCGCACAAGCACTCGCGTTCACCGTAATAACCGGTGCGCTATCACTGAAGCGAGCGCCCGTGCCGGTAGTGCTGTTCATGAACGTGATCGGCCTATTCGTGCTGTCGAGCGTCCAGTTGTCTGTACCCATCGTGCCGGAAAGACCCAGGCTCAGCGTCTGGCTGGTGAAGTTTGCACTCAGCGTCGTCCGCGTCAAACTGCCGGCAGCCCAACTACCCGAATCGTAGGATGTGGCAGCGACCTGGTTATAGGAAAATGTCCCTGCCAGCGGTCCGGTCGTTCCCGCTACCACCGCCGAATCGAGATAGCCTTCCGCGCCATACATGTAGGAAGGCAATAGCATGTTCCCGTTCTGACTCGGCACCATCAGACGCCGCTCGGTCGCAGTGACGCTGGTGACCGTTTCCCACACGCCGAAGGTAATGCCATTGGTGGTCGTGGTCGGCGACGTGGTCGTACTTGGGCTGTTCAGTACATCCCTCCTGTAGCCCGAACCATTGCCGTAATTTTGCGTAAACGTGGTCGGATTGCCGACGGGTGTAATCTCGCCGGGTGCGGCGATAAAGTTGAAACTTCCGCCATAAGCCCCGGTATAAGCCACCGCCGTATTGGTTGCAACATAAGCTGCAAGCGGTCCGGTCAGGTTGACGGTCGGCGCGACGCCGGTATTGAACGCCACATATCCGTAAACGATGTCCGCAGGCGAGGTGGGTGTTTCAAGCCAGACGGCGTAACCCAGTACAGCGTCGACCGCCGTTGCGCCGACAAAGGCACCACTCATTTCCGCCAGGAATGACTCGCCGGTAGCCAAAGCACACGGGCCGACGGTGCATGCCACGGTGGGCGGAGAAGCCGATTTAAACGAGTTCGAGCCGCTCACGGAGTTGATTGGCATATTGCCCGCTACGTCGAACGTATCGCCCGCCAACAGGCCCGTATTCATCGTCAGATTCAATGCCGCGTTCACCAGCTGACTGGTGAAATTTGCGCTCAGGCTTGCGCTGTTCAGCACACCCATACCGCCTTGCGAATCAAACGGGGTAGTGTGGGCAGTTTTGGTATAGCTTGTTGTGCCTGTCAATGACTGGACAAAGCCGTTTGCTGGCCCCGTAGCGTACGCCCACAGGCTGCTGGTCGGGCCATAGGTTCCGCCAGTCAGGCTGGTTGTGAACGATGCGGGCGTGGTGGTGGACAAGTCGGTTACGGCAACAATGCCGCCCTCCCAGCGACCGAAAGTGACAGCACCGCTGGTCGACTGGTGATAGTCGGCAGCGGTTCCGCCGCTCCAGGCGATATTCGCGTTCGCGAGTGAAACTATCGGCGGGAGTTGAGTTGTCGCATAGGGCGAACCGCCCGGCTCCTGATAGGTCGTGCCGAACAGTTTAACCAGATTCCCGGCACCATCCAGCCTTATGCTGGTATTGGCCATGGGCAGCGTATTGTTGTGAAGCCCGGTGTTATAACCGCCGGCTATGGTAACCGGGTTCATGAAATCGATACCATAATTGCCTGCGAGTGGGTGAGTGCCTGTGGTCGGCGCGGTGGCGGTGCTGAACGCGACCAGTCCCATGATTGAATTGATCGCCGCGTCAGTGGACAGGGCCGTTGGCCAGATGTTATAGGACAGGCCGATGCTGGCCGCACTCGTGCCGGCAAAACTGCCGCCGAGGTCGGCGCTGTAGCCTGTCGCTCCTGCAGCACAGGTGCCGGTGCCGGTGGTGCAACTTGTTGTCAACGCGCTTGCATTGGGAACGCCGAAGCCGCCGTTAAAATCAATCGGCATGTTGACTGCGCTTACGTTGAAGGTGCCTGCCATCGTCCCGGTATCCATAGTCAGGCTCACTGCTGCATCCACCAGCTGACTGGTGAAATTCGCCGTCAGGCTCGCGTTAGTCAATATACCCAGGGTGCCGATAGCATCAACCGGTTTGGTACTGCCCGCCACAT
This sequence comes from Gallionella sp., assembly GCA_030645775.1. Taxonomy (GTDB): domain Bacteria; phylum Pseudomonadota; class Gammaproteobacteria; order Burkholderiales; family Gallionellaceae; genus Gallionella. Next base: position 6,269 of record JAUSLX010000018.1, read on the forward strand.
TGTAGGTGGTCGTGCCCACCAGCGCGGGCACATAACCGGCTGGCGGCGGCAGGATCACTGCCCACAGGCTGGCGGCAGGCGTATAGGTATATACATTGGTTGGTACAGCGTTATCCGTCACGGTCACCGTGCCGCCCATCCAGCGTCCGGCGTAGAGGCTGTTGTCGGCAAGCTTGAAGGTATCGGCCGCCGTGCCGCCGCTCCATTTAATATCCGCACCCGTGGTAGCCGTTATGGATGGAGTCAGCACATTGCCATTCTGGTTGGTCTGTACCTGAAACGGCAGGTTGCGGGCTTCGACCAGATTGCCGTCAACATCCAGTACGTAGGTGGTATTGGGTTGCAGCGGGTTGGTGGGCGCAAAGGCTTCATTGAAACCGCCGGTCACCGCCACGGGAAACATCGCCGCCGCAATAAAATTACCGGCAACGGCCGGATTATTGTAAGCGGCTATCGGCGCATTCGATGCAATTATCGGGGCCTGGGTGTTGACCGTTACCAGGTTGGTGGTGGAAGTGGACAAAGCTGCTGCTGCATTATCCGCAGCTGTTTGCGCTGCGCTGGCTTGGGTGCTGGCTGTGCCCGCATTGGTCGCTGCGGTAGTGGCTGCATTGGCTGCCACTGTCACCGCATTGCCCGCCGCTGTTTGCGCTGTCTGTGCGTTGGTCAATTGTGTGGCTACAGCGGATTGTGCTGTCTGCGCATTGGTCTGTTCCGCCTGCGCAATCGCCAGCTGTTGTTGGGCAATAAGCAGCTGCGCCTGCGCGCCAACCAGATCTCCACCGGCCTGTAACGTTGCGGCAGTATCTGCGGCTGTCTGCGCCGCAGTTGCTGCAACTTGCGCATTGGCAGCTGCGGTCTGGACTGCGGTCAATGGCGTTGTGATGGATCCCTGTGCAGTCACAATCGCCGTGTTTTGGATATTAGCTGCAGTCAGACTGGTATTGGCTGTAGTCAGGCTGGTGCTGGCTGTGCCCAAAGCGGTACTCGCGGAACCTTGTGCTGTGGATAGCGCAGTGCTTTGTGCGGTTACAGTTCCGGCTGCGGCTTGCACGGTTGTGGTTGCGGTCTGTAAAACCGAATTGGCATCCTGTATCGTTGTATTGGCAGTGGTCGCAGTCGTATCCGCAAATACGCCATGGGCGGTCAGTGCGGTCTGAGCCGATCCGGCCAGAGTCGAAGCGGTCAGTGCGCTCGCCTGTGCAGCATTTGCATTGTCTGTCGCCGTTGCCAGTGTTGTGGCAAGGTTAATTGCAGTTGCCGCACTCACCGCCGTGCCTGCAGCGCCTACATCGGTCGTCGCCGTGCTTATCGCCGTGACTGCCGGGGCCGTGCTTACCTGACCAAGCCCGGCTAACGTCGTACTGTTTCCCAAGGCTGTCGTTGCTGCATTCTGTGCTGCGGTCGCTGCCGCTGCCGCGTCAGTGGCGGCGGTCTGCGCCAGCGTAGCAAATGGCTGCACAGTTGGCGCCACCTCGGTGGAGAACACCACCAGTCCTTGTATCAGGTCGGCCGCCGGAGTCGTTGCCCCCGGTGCTGCCCCGGCCCATAACGTGTAGCTCAGGCCGGCGCTTGCGGCGGCATCGCCCGCAAACATCCCGCCAACATTTGCGTAATAGGTTCCGGTGCAACCGGTACAAGTGGCGGTTACTCCATTATTCGTGCTAAATCCCGAACCATTAATAGGCATGTTGGGTGTTTGTACATCCAGCGTTTTGGCACTAATGCCAAGATTCAATGCAGCACTCACCAATTGGCTGGTGAAATTTGCGCTCAGAGTGGCGCTGTTTAATACCCCGACATTACCCAGCGCATCGGTCGGTGAAGTGGCGCTGGCCATGGTGTAGGAAGTCGTTCCGGTCAAGGCCTGCACATAAGCGGTGGCGGGCGTCAGCATGATTGCCCAGTGTTCACTGCTGTTACCAAGATTGCGGGTAAATACAGGAACAGGTGTGTACATAGCCGAACCCGGCGTGTTGTCGGTAACGGTGAGGCTGCCCCCCGTCCATCTTCCGCCGTAAATGCTGTTGTCGGCAAGCTTGAACGCTTCAGCGGCAACGCCGCCGGTTCTTTTTATATTGGCATCGGCTACCAGTATTTGTGTTGTTGCTGTTGAGGCAGGGGTTTCCTCATACCAGGCATGGCGGCTTTCCACGAGATTGCCTGCACCATCCAGCACAAAACTGGTATTGGCCGTCCCCACACCGGCAAATCCGGCACCCGGGCCATAGCCTTCGATATATTGCCCGGTTGTGGGTGTCACTACCGTAGCCAATACACCGACGAAGCGGTCAGGTGTGACTACTGCCGGGTTGTTATAAGCGGCAACCGGTGCATTGGCGGCGACTAGCGGGGCATTAGTGTTGACGGTTGCCAGATTCGTTATGGAAGTGCTCAGGGCTGCTGCTGCATCGGTCGCTGCTGTTTGCGCTGCGCTGGCTTGGGTGCTGGCTATGCCCGCATCAGTTGATGCGGTATTCGCAGCAGACGCTGCCGTAGAAACGGCGTTTGTTGCCGTAGAAACGGCAGTTTGTGCAGCGGTGGCCTGGGTGCCGGCTGAGCCCGCATCAGTAGCCGCAGTATTTGCAGCAGTTATTGCAGTAGTCACCGCTGTGCTGGCTGCGCCAACTGCGGTTTGTGCCGCAGCCGCTTGCGCGCTGGCCGTGCCCGCGTCGGTAATCGCAGTACTGGCCGCCGGTGTGACAGCAACAAGCGCAGTGCTGGCCGCGTAAGCCGCCGGCGATACGAGTGCAGCCTGTGTGCTTGCCGTGTTGGCGGCTGTTTGCGCCGCCGTTGCCGCTGCAACGGCATTATTCACATTAGTCAGACCGGTGGTTTGTGCTGTCTGCGCGCTGGTCAATGAAGTTGTCAGCGCAGTTTGCGCGCTGGTGGCGGCAGTCTGTTGTGTTTGCGCAATGGCGAGCTGTTGCTGGGCGATGAGCAGTTGTGCCTGCGCACCGACCAGATCGCCGGCCGCTTGTAACGTGGCGGCCTGGGTCGCAGCGGTCTGAGCAGCCAGTGCTGCGGTTTGTGCGGCTGCCGCTGCAGTTTGTGCGGCGGTCAGTTGCGCAGGGGCTGAAGTCTGTGCGGCGGTAATCGTGTTGTTCTGGACGGTTGCGGTGTTCAGGTTGGTATTGGCCGCAACCAGATTGGCCTGAGCCGTAGTCAGTGCGTTCTGGGCGGCAAGTTGCGCCGTGGTCAGGGCTGCATTCTGAGCGGTCGCGGTATTCAGGTTGGTATTGGCCGCAGTCAGATTGGTCTGAGCCGTGTCCAACGCGCTCTGGGCGGCAAGCTGCGCCGCAGTCAGGGCCGCATTCTGATTGGTTGCGGTGGTCAGGCTGGTGTTGGCCGCAGCCAGATTATTGTTCGCCGCAGTCAGCGCGTTCTGTGCGGCAAGCTGAGCCGCAGTCAGGGCAGCGTTCTGATTAGTCGCGGTGTTCAGACTGGTGTTGGCTGCAGCCAGATTGTTGTTCGCCGCAATCAGCGCGTTCTGGGCAGCCGTCTGCGCCGCAGTCAGACTCGCGTTATTCGTACTGACAGGCGTCACCGCTCCTTGCACGGCGGTGTTGGCGCTCTGCAACGTGGTATTGGCGGCCTGGGCGGCAGCAAGCGCGGGCGCGGCAGTCGCATCGGCAAAAGTGGCGTTTGCCGCTAACTGGTTGGCTGCGGCAGTGGTCTGGGTGCTGGCAGTGCCAGCCGTTGCCGCTGCTGCCGCTGCATTGTCAGCAGCCAGTGTTGCATTTGCCGGGGTGAGTGTGCCCGCCGCAGTAACGACGGGGGTGGCTGTGCTGATATGTGAGCCGGCTGTTCCGATAGCCGTGGTGGCCGCTGTGGTTGCAACAGGCGCAAGTAAGCCCGCCGCAGTAACTGCCGTACTCGCCGTCCCGATATTATTGCCGGCTGCCAAGATAGCCGCGTCAGCAGGCGTGGTTGCAACAGGTGCCAAGGCATTGGCTGCCGTCACTGCAGTAGCCGCCGCATTGACATTCGTCGTGGCGGTCGATACTGCCGTTGCAGCTGACGTAGTGGCGACAGGTGTTATCACAGAAACGCCTGAGTAGCTTGTAGCCGCACCGGTAACCAAGGGGTCGGCTGTCGCGATGGCCGTGGAGGCAGGAGCGGTATCAACCGGTGCCAGTGCCGCCAGCTGCGCGTTATCCGTTTGTGCGGTGTTTGCTGCAGCTTGTGCGCCAGTCGCTGCATTTGCCGCCGCATCGGCGGCGGTTTGCGCCTGAGCTGCGACCAAGCCCTGAGTAATCGTAAGGAGTTGCCCGGTGTTAGTTGTAGCTGTTCCAGTGGTAAGGTTCACATCTAAACCGGCAACTGTCGTGGTAGGCATAACTGTAGTCGGTGCCGGTGGTTCAACCACTTCCGCGACGGTGGTGGTTGTCATAGGCGGTGCGTTTGCGGCAGGCGCGCCCCCGGTGCGGGGAGCAGTGGTATCTACTACTGCTACCTCACGAATAGGCGGTGTTTCATCTTGTGTGGCTGAGTCGGTGCTGGTTTCCTGTGCAGCAGCTTGTTGCTCGGTTTCCGTCTCGCCGGCATTGACTCCAGGCGTAATGACAGGCGCGGGCGCAACGGTAAAGATGTTGGTGTTGAGCGGTTGCAGTTGCGGGGACTGGTTCAGACTGCCTGCGAACCCCATTTGGTTGGGCCCCACGTTGAGCGTGCCCTCATTGGTGGTCATCGATGTTCCGCCTACATTCACCTTGCTGTAAGAGCCTGTGGGTGCAAGTTGTGCCAGAGGGCTGCCGGGGATAACGACCAGAGTCTCGTGGTCGGAGCCACGGATGCCGATGCTGGCTGTCGGGGTGGTGATGCGGTAGTTATGTTTGTTCACCTGCCCGATAGCGCCGGTGATGGCGCGGAAACCGCCTTTGAATACCGAGAAGAAACTTTTTTCGCTGCCATCTTCCTTGCCGGCAAAAACGAACTGGTCAAATTTCATCTGTGAATCCGGGCGAATTGCGATGAAGCCGCCGTCCTGCATTTTGATCTGTGCAGAGGATTTTGGCGCGGAGGTCAGCGTATCGCCTTCATTGATGGCATCGCCTTTTTGCGCCGAACGGGCCTGGCCTGTCGGGTTGGCGATTTGCACATCTCCGCTGACGAACTGCACGTGTCCGGCTATGGCCGCGTAAGCCGCCGGAGAGGCAGCCATGAAGCAGACGACCGTCAAACTCAGACAGGAAAATAATGTGTTAATGTTTTTCATGATGACACTCCAAACAAAAAATTATTTGAAATCGCGGCGAACGGTCAACGAAACATCGGTGCGATCAAAGCTGTACAGGGAAAGGTTGGAATGCTTTCTGGAGAACGCTATTTGCGGTTTTATCGTCCAGAGCTTGTCAGGGTGCCAGTTCGCGGCGACAGTCAGGTCGTATAGTTTCTCGCTGCGATTGCTCATGATCAGGTTGTTCAGTTTTCCGTAATTGGCAGACTGCAAACCGGTACTGGCAATAACGTCCAGCTGTTCGGCGATAGCGGCCTGACCGCCCATGCGCAGGCCCTCAAAACGCTTCTTGCCGTCCGTGCGTCCGCCGTTGGGCAGGCCGGGAGAAACGACAGGCGCGACATCCAGCTCATTGCCCGCATAAATACTGCCGAACAGCGCATGCTTGCCACCCGTCATGATGTGTACCCAACCCGCACCCACTACCACTTGATCGGTGTTTCCCTCAATGCGCGCATCGGTGCCCGGCGAGGTGGGCGGAAAACCGGCTGCACGATTCTGAGCATACTGGACAAAAGCACTCATCTGGTTGGCGGGGCTGAATGCATGCTGCCACTCGCCACCCACACCCAGGGAATCGCGACGCATGGAATTGGCGGTATAAAGTTGTCCCAGGCTCAGGGATAGTTTGTACACATTCTGTTCGCGTGCATAAGTCACCCCGACACGACCCTCTGTGCTGATGGTGTCGTAGGCAGTCTGGGTCATATTGCCGTGCTGGCGCAGATCAGCCCCCGCATACACGCCCCAGTTGGCATTCAGGCTGTGGTTGATTTCACCGCCTGTATTAATACCTTCATAAACGCCTGTAAGCTTGGCGCCCGGCGGCAATTGATTCCCCGGAAATAAGCCGCCCCAGGGTGAATTGGCTGCGAAGGTAAAAGTTTGTGTGCTGCTGTTGGCGATGTTGCTGTCGTGTCCTGCCACGCCCTCCACATAAGCACTAATGCGGGTTTTTTGGGCTTGCTCATGGCTGGCAATGGCATCCAGATATTTTTGTATGGTGGCTTTGGCTAATTCGGGAGGGTTCTGACCCAACACGGTTTCGAATTCGGTTTTGGCGCGCAGCAGATCGCCGAGCTGATAATAGGCGCGCGCCATATCCAGACGCGCGCCGGCAAAATTAGGGTCCATGGTCAGCACGCGTTCAAACGCGAGTGTCGCTTTGTCTGCATGCCCGCTATCCAGTGCAGCGATACCGAACAGATAGTCGAATCGTATTTCACCGGAACGCTCGAATTCAAGCGGTTTAAGCAGAGTGTAAGCGGCGGCGGGATTGCCATTCTTGATTAACGCATCGGCATCGCGCAAGGGTTGGTCGCGCGCATCCGGCGTGGTCAGGTCAGGCGGGGCGGTTAGCTGCCCGGGTTGGGCGGACTGTGGTGTTTCCTGTGCGGCATCGACTGGCTGTGCAACCACACTGCCGGCAAGCAACATCAATCCAGAGAACAACGAACTTGCAGAACGTATGAATTTCATGACTGTCACCCTGATAGTATTAAGCCTATACGCTGCTGAGTATCTGCCTATCTGGCAGCCTCGTCAACGACTGAATGGCGCTGGATTCGGTTTAACGGGCATGGCAAATTGCCACCCTAAATAAGCCTAAAATCCGCAGTTGTCCACGAAAGTCACGAAAAAACACGAACATATTCATTTGTTTATACAATTTTGGCTTATCACCGATTCGGTGGACCATTAACCTAGGCTAATATTTTGATTTATTTCGTGTTTTTCGTGGATGAAAAGCTTTTTCAAGGATAATGAAACTCGTCATGCCCGAGCCCCCTCGCTACGCTCTCCCCCTTTCCAATTACCCCCTCGCTACGCTGGCGAAAATTACCGTGAAAACCCTGTGGTGTAAGCAGGCGTAATGGCTATAATGACTGCGCTTCAGTCATACACTGAAGCATCCCGGTCCGAGGGGATACAACCGACTAATCAAGGAGATATTCATGAAAAAATTGATTGCATTGGCTTGTTTGGGATTGACCGTGTCTGTATCTGCTCCTGTTTTTGCGGGTGCGCAACAGGACAAAATGAAAGGCTGCAACAAGGAAGCGAAAGCGGGCGCACTCAAGGGTGACGAACGCAAGGCTTTTATGGGTAAATGTTTGAAGAAAGACTATGTGTTGAAGGGTGAGGCGGCAGCCAAAACGGACGCCGCAGCGCCGCAACAGGACAGGATGAAATCTTGCAATGTGGATGCCAAGGCCAAAGAGTTGAAAGGCGATGAACGTAAGGCATTCATGAAGACGTGTTTGAAAGGTTAGGGAAACGCTGATTAAATCGTCTTTGCGAGGAGCGCAGCGACGTGGCAATCCAGAATCCCTTTTAGATCAAAGCACTGGATTGCCACGCTTCGCTCGCAATGACAACTTTAAGGAATAAATCAGCATCACCTTAGGATAAACAGGCATAGGGGAAGGGCGCACGAGGTGCGCCTTTTTCATAGACGGGTCGGTCGCGTCTAATAATTCCCCGTGGGTCTTGCCGTGTATAATCCGCGCTTCGGCGCGCAACCTGCTGTGCCTAATTATTAAATATTTGATGATCAAAAAATTTCTCAAACGCGTATTCAGCAAATCAGCCAAGGCTAAAAAAGTCGGCAATGCGCAGGTGATTCCGTTTGCCATGCATGGCGTTTCCCGTGAACAAATCAGTTATGGTGCCAAACGCGTGACAGATGGTTTGCAGGCAGCGGGCTTTCAGGCTTATGTGGTGGGCGGAGCGGTGCGCGATCTGTTGCTGGATAAAACGCCCAAGGATTTCGATGTGGCGACCGATGCCACGCCCGAGGAAGTCAAACGTGTGTTCAGGCGTTCACGCATCATCGGGCGGCGCTTTCGTCTGGTGCATGTGATGTTCGGCGAAGAGCTGGTTGAAGTCGCTACTTTCCGCTGCATGATGGAGGCGGAAGATGCGCAGACCGACGAGCACGGACGCCTGTTGCGCGACAACGAATTCGGCGATCAGGAGCAGGATGCAGCGCGGCGTGACTTTACCGCCAACGCGCTGTTTTATGATCCGACCACTCAGGAAATTTTCGACTACCACCGTGGCTATCAGGATACCCGGGAGGGTGTGTTGCGCATCATAGGCGACCCGCTGGTGCGCTATCGCGAGGACCCGGTGCGCATGTTGCGCGCGGTGCGACTGTCCGCCAAGCTGGGCATCAAGCTGGATGCGGCGACCGCAGCACCCATTGCCGGGATGAAATCCTTGCTCGACAACGTGCCTGAGGCGCGCATGCTGGACGAAGTGCTGAAAATGCTGCTGTCGGGGCATTCGGTCGAGTGCATCCAGCAGTTGCGCAAGATGGAACTGCATCATGGGCTGCTGCCGCTGCTGGATGTGATCATGGAACAGCCGATGGGCGAGAAATTCGTCATGCTGGCGTTGAAAAATACCGATGAGCGCCTGGCGCAGGACAAGTCGGTTTCACCCGCCTTTCTTTTTTCTGCGCTGCTCTGGCATGAAGTGCTGGCAGCCTGGAATGCGCTGGTAGCGCAAGGCGAGCGTCCGGTGGGTGCGATGCATACGGCGATGGACGAGGTACTGGCAAAGCAAAAGAAAAAACTGGCCATTCCGCACCGCCACGATGCGGTGATGAAGGAAATCTGGTTGTTGCAGCAGCGCTTCGAGCAGCGTGCCGGCCAGCGTCCGTACCGTCTGCTGGAACAGCCGCGTTTTCGTGCAGGGTTTGATTTTCTGTTGTTGCGCTGCGCCAGCAATGAAGTGGATAACGAGCTCGGACTGTGGTGGGATGAGTTTCAGGATGCCTCTGAGGCGCGCCGTCAGGAAATGCTGCAACCGGAAGGCGTGGGCGCGGCAGCCAAAAAACGTCGCCGCAAGCCGCGAAAAAAGCCGGATGTGCTGTCGGATGCGGTGACTGAGTAGTGACAGAACACGTCGCCTTTATCGGTCTGGGCAGCAACCTGGGTGAGTCGTGCGATCAATTAAGGTTAGCCCTGGCAGATATCGACGCTTTGCCCGGCACACGTCTGCTGGTTTGTTCTTCATTTTATCGCAGTGCGCCGGTCGGTTTTCTGGATCAGCCGGATTTCGTCAATGCAGTGGCGAAAATCAAGACAACGCTGGCACCACAAGCCTTGCTCGCTGCCTTGCTGCATATCGAACAGTATTACGGTCGGGAGCGAGCTTTTCACAATGCGCCGCGCACGCTGGATCTGGATGTGCTGCTGTACGGCGATTTTCAGCTACACGAACAGGGTCTGACGATTCCGCATCCCGAGATGCACCGCCGCGCCTTCGTTTTGCTGCCGTTGCTGGAGATAGCCCCGGATTGCGTTATTCCGGCAATAGGGCTGGCACGGCATGCCATACAGGGCTGTCTGGATCAGGCGTTGAATAAACTGGAAAATTAACCTTTTTTGTCACGCTCGAAAGGATGTCTGCCATGAATACCGAAACTTTGGAAGACGCGGTTATGCACCTGCCGTCACAGCAGCGTGCTGAGCTGGCGCGCAAATTGTTGATGAGTCTGGACACGCAGGACGAAGGTGAGATTGCCGATGCATGGCATGCTGAGGCGCTGAATCGCGCGGCAGAAATTGACGGAGGGGAGGTTGACACGCTGTCAGAGGAAGAGGTTCGTGCCGCAGCCCGTGCGTTGTTGCGATGAATTACCGGTTTCACCCCAAGGCTGCGGGCGAACATTACGATCATGTTGCCTTTTATGAGGTGCGTCTGCCGGGTTTGGGTGCCGATTATCTGGCTGAGTTTGAGGCGGCGATGGCGCATATTTGTCGTTCGCCCCGTTTTTCACCGAAAATTGCCGAGCCCAATATCCACAAGGCGGGATTGAAGCGCTTCCCCTTTCACGTTATTTATCGAGTTGAATCAACACAAGTGCTTGTACTCGCCATTGCTCATCAGCGTCGTCGTCCGGTCTATTGGTCGGGGCGAGTCCTGAAATGACGAGGGTGGTAGTGGATCCATTGTGTCGAATCACAAAAAATTAATTGAGGAATCTGTGCGTACAACATTGACCACCCTGAAAATGATGCACGATCGTGGCGAGAAAATCGCCATGCTGACCTGTTACGACGCGAGTTTTGCCGCGTTGCTCGAAGCTGCGGGCGTGGATGTGCTGCTGGTGGGCGATTCGCTGGGGATGGTGTTGCAGGGTTTGGAAACCACTTTGCCGGTTACGCTCGATGACATGGTTTATCACACGGCATGCGTGGCACGCGGGGCTGCGCAGGCATTCATCATCAGCGACATGCCGTTCGGCACATCGCAGATCAGTCCGCAGGAGACCTTTGCTCATGCGGCGAAACTGATGGCAGCGGGCGCGCAAATGGTCAAGCTCGAAGGGGGGGCAGCGATGCTGGATACGGTGCGCTTCCTGACTGCACGCGGCATCCCGGTCTGCGCACACATCGGACTCACGCCGCAATCGGTGCATCAACTGGGCGGCTATAAAGTGCAAGGAAAAGAGTCCACTGCCGCACAGCAATTGCTGCAAGATGCGCTGGCGCTCGAACAGGCAGGTGCTGCGATGATCGTGCTCGAACTCGTGCCCGCCATGCTGGCAGCGGAAATCACCGCACAATTATCTGTTCCGACCATAGGCATAGGCGCGGGCGCGTCCTGTTCCGGTCAGGTGCTGGTGCTGTACGACATGCTGGACATCTATCCGGGTAAGAAGGCGCGCTTTGTGAAAAACTACATGCAGGGCGCGACATCCATCGCGGAGGCGGTGAGCCTGTACGTTGCCGAAGTAAAAGACGGCAGTTTTCCCGCGTCGGAACACGGTTTTTGATGCAAGTCATATCAACGATTTTCGAGCTGCGTGCACGCCTGAGCGGTGAGCGCGCTATCGCTTTTGTGCCGACCATGGGCAATCTGCATGAAGGGCATCTCGATTTGATGCGGCAAGCCAGAAACCACGGTAGTTGTGTGGTTGCAAGCATCTTTGTCAATCCCTTGCAGTTCGGGCCGAATGAGGATTTCGAGCAGTATCCGCGCACCCTGGATGCAGATTGCGCGAAGCTGCAAGTGCTGGTGGATGTGGTGTTTACTCCGGCGGTCAATGAGATGTATCCGGTACAGCAAACCGTGTTTGTCGAACCGCCGCCGATTGCCGATGAACTCTGCGGCGCGGCGCGCCCCGGTCATTTCAGGGGCATGGCGACGGTGGTGCTGAAGTTGTTGAATATCGTGCAGCCGCAGGTGGCGCTGTTCGGCAAGAAGGATTACCAACAGCTGCATATCATTCGTCAGTTGGTTGCACAGCTGAATTTGCCGGTGTGCCTTATCGGCGGTGAAACGGTGCGGGCGGCGGATGGTCTGGCGCTGAGTTCGCGCAACCAGTATCTGACCGGGGCGCAGCGCAGCGAAGCGGTGTTCCTGAGCCTGACTTTGCAGGGTATGCGGCAGGCCATCGTGCAAGGCGCACGCAACTTTGAATTATTGCAGCAGCAAGCCGCTCAATCGCTCGCGGGCAGGGGTTGGGGGGTGGATTATGTGTCAGTGCGCGATCAATCGGATTTGCAACCAGCCGGAGTGGGCTCGCGCGAACTGGTGATACTGGCGGCAGCCCGATTGGGCAAAACCCGTTTGCTGGATAATATCGAAGTCAGGGTTGTTGCGTGAACTGATTCACAGGCAGGGTCACCCGCACCGTCGTACCCTTGTCCGCAACGCTGGTGATTTCGGCCGTTCCGCCCATGATTGCAGCCCTTTCCCTGATGCCGATCAGGCCGAAGGATTGCTCCTTTTGTTCCTGCGGGTCGAATCCTGTCCCATTGTCGCTGACCGTCAATATCAGCGAGTTATCCAGTATGCATAAGGTGATGCTGACGCAGTCTGCGCGGGCGTGTTTCGTCACATTGGTCAGCGATTCCTGAATAATCCGGAAAATCGAAGCGGACTGATTGTCATCCAGCGTCAGTTCTGCTTCCGGCAACTTAAGACTGCAAGAAATTTGTGTGTTGCTCTCGAATTGCTGCACATAGTTTTCGATGGTAAACGCGAGCCCCACCTGGTCCAGCAGCGTGGGCCTCAGCTCGGTGACGATACGGCGCATGGCCTGAGTGCCGCTGGCAATCAGCTTGTTCAGGTCAGCCACATCCTTCAGGATATCCGTCATTTCGGCGGGGATTTTCCTCGCCAGCAAAGCGGAATTGAGATTGAGCGCGGCCAGCACGCTGCCCATTTCGTCATGAAGTTCGCGCGCGATGCGCTTTTGCTCGCCCTCCCTGATCACTTCCAAATGGGTAGTGAGCCTTTTCAGTTCCTTGTACGACGCCCCCAGTTTTTTCTCCGCGAGTTTGCGCTCCGTGATGTCACGCGATAACACGATGAAGCGCGGTGCCATTCCTGCCTCGACAGACTTGGGGGCAACCGAGAGCTCAAACCATAACTGTCCATGAGGAACTTGCAGCTCGATCTGTTTGCCATGGGAGCGACCTGTTTCGTGCGCTTGCTCAAGTGCAGACACGACTATATTTGCCGCGGTCAGGGGCAGGAAGTCATGCACGGATTTGCCAATGAGCATTTCCGGCGGGGCGGCCAGCAATTCGGCGCGAGAGGTGCGGCAGTCAAAGTAGTGTCCGTCCAGACCCAGTTCGAACAGCAGATCCGGCAGCGCATCGAGCGTGGCGGCAAGTTTGCTTTTTGCCGCAAATATCTCAGCTTCCGCATGCTTGCGTTCGGTGATGTCCTGCACGGTTCCGCTGGAGCGAACCGGGTGGCCTTCGCTGTCGTATTGCGTTTCACACCATTCATGGACAAATTTGATCCGCTGATCTGGAAAGAGCAGTCGGTGAACAATCGCATAGGAGGTGCGGTTAACCAGCGAATCGGTATAAGCCTTGTTGACCATCTCACGGTCATCCGGGTGAATTGCATTCAGAAAGGCTGCGTAGGAGGCGCCAAATTTGACCGGATCGATTTCGAAGATGCGGAAGATTTCATCGGACCAGAACAGGGTGCCATTCTTCAGGTTCAGCTCCCAGCTGCCGATTTTTGCGAGCTGTTGTGAAGCATTCAGCAAGGCTGCGCTGCGTTTGAGTTCCTCCAGCGCGTGATGCCGCTCTGTCTCGATAGCGTCAACCTGAGACAGCAATACCAGCGCTTCATCGGTGCGCAGTGTGGTGCGTCTTAAGTGTTCAAAGAAGAAGGCAAACAGGCTGCCCATGAAAAAAAACATCACAATCGAAAAGGCGGACGCAGGATTTTCCAGCGAGAAGGAAAAGGCCGGCGGTATGAAGAGGTACCAGGCCAGCAGCGCGCTGATGACGGTGGCAGCGAGACCACCGATAAGGCCGCCGAGCCAGGCGCTGAAAAACGCAGCAGGGAAAAACAGAAACCAGGCGTAGGGGCTGAGGAAGTCCCGGAGCAACCATTGCAGGGCGCAGGCGACAAAGGGTAGCAGCAAGGCCGGCAACAGACGTAAATACATCGCGTGTTTTTTAAGATAACGAGATTGTGTATTGTACAGGGGCTCCCTGTCTGTTATTCGGTATTCAAAAGCGGTGCGGCGGAAATTTTATCGATTTTGGCGGGCTGTGACTTTTTCCCTGTATACATGCATCGCATCAGATATATAATCCGCGCCCCGATTTGAAAGGTAGGTTTTTATGCAAAGAATCATGCTTAAAGCCAAGTTGCACCGAGTACGCGTGACGCACTCCGAGTTGCACTACGAAGGCTCGTGCGCGATAGACGATGATTTGCTGGATGCGGCTGATATCAGGGAATATCAGCAGATTGATATTTATAACGTCAGCAACGGGGAGCGATTCACGACCTATGCGATTCGTGCGCAACGGGGCTCTGGCATTATTTCGGTGAACGGTGCGGCCGCGCATAAAGCCAACCCTGATGATATTCTGATCATTGCCAGCTATGCGATGTATTCCGAGCTGGAGCTGCAAAAATTCCATCCGCAGCTGGTCTATGTAAATGAACGTAACCGCATCATCGCAAAACGGGACGAAATACCGGTTCAGGCAGCCTGACAGACGTTTGCAGGGCTATTTCGATTGACCAATAGCCCTTTCGCGGGTACGATTGCGCAACTTTAAAGATGAGTGGAATGATTACGATGCGTCGCAAATTAGTCGTCGGAAACTGGAAAATGTATGGTCGTCTGGCAACTAATCAGGCGTTACTTCAAGGTGTTCTGGAGGGTGTTCGTGAATTGCGTGATGCCGATTACGCGGTTTGTGTGCCCTATCCCTATCTTTCTCAGGCGCAATCCATGTTGCAAGGCAGTAATGTGGCGTGGGGTGCGCAGAATCTGAGCCCGCAGGAAGAAGGTGCTTTCACCGGTGCGGTAGCGCCGGGCATGCTGACAGATTTCGCTTGCAGCTATGTGATTATCGGGCACTCGGAGCGTCGCGGATTGTTTCATGAAAGTAATGAGATCGCTTCTGCAAAATTTGCGGCTGCACAGAAGGCCGGCTTGAAGCCGATTTTTTGTGTAGGCGAGACACTGGTGGAGCGCGAGTCGGGCATCACCGAGCAGGTGGTGGCTACGCAGTTGGATGCGGTGCTGGTGCGTTTTGGTGCGCAGGCCCTGAAGGAGGCGGTTATCGCCTACGAGCCAGTCTGGGCGATCGGCACGGGCAAGACAGCCAGTCCGGATCAGGCGCAAGCCGTGCACGCCTTTATTCGTCAACGCGTTGCACAACACGACGCTCAGGTGGCGCAGGGCTTGTGTATACTCTACGGCGGAAGCGTGAAGGCAGGGAATGCAGCGGAATTGTTTGGAATGCCTGATATTGATGGCGGTCTGATCGGTGGTGCTTCATTGGTGAGCGATGATTTTGTGGCAATATGCCGCGCAGCGCAAAAATAACTAAGTGGTTTGGAGTGGTAAGTGGAAACAATTGTTTGGGTATTTCATCTCGTAACGGCAGTCACTTTGTGTGGTTTGGTGCTGGTGCAGCATGGCAAGGGTGCTGACATGGGCGCCGCATTTGGTACTGGTTCTGCCGGTAGCTTGTTCGGCTCCGGTGGCTCTGCAAATTTCCTCAGTCGTAGCACGGCCGTTGCAGCTACGCTGTTCTTTATTACCAGCTTGTCGCTGACTTATCTGTATTCTCATCCCGCCGAGCAGCAGGGTGTGATGGATAGGGTGAACGCGAACGCGATAAAGTCTGCGGTCCCCGCTGTGGTGGATACTTCGAAGTCAAAGGAGATCCCAAAGTAATCGGACAGAATATTGCGGTTGTGGTGGAATTGGTAGACACGCAAGCTTGAGGTGCTTGTGCCCGTAAGGGCGTGGGAGTTCGAGTCTCCCCATCCGCACCAGTTTTAAAAAGTAGCAAATAAAGCAGTAATAAAATAATAAAATAAAAATAAAAATACAAGTTGATACCCATGTGTATCGGCAGCCTGAAAACGATTACAAAGTAATTCTGATTTAACTCTTGCGGGTTGACTTGCGAATTGCATACATAGAGGGGGAAGCTCGATGTTGGAAAATTATTTTCCGGTACTGTTGTTCATCTGCGTTGGTTTGGCTGTTGGAGTGGTGCCGATGGTGCTGGGCAGATTCGCGGCAATGCATCGGCCGGACAGCAAGAAATTATCTCCCTATGAATGTGGCTTTGAGGCCTTTGAAGATGCGCGCATGAAGTTCGATGTGCGTTATTACCTCGTCGCTATTTTGTTCATCCTGTTCGATCTCGAAATTGCATTTTTATTCCCCTGGGCGATTGTGCTCAAGGAAATCGGCATGTTCGGCTATGTTTCCATGATGATCTTCTTGGCTATCCTCGTGGTTGGCTTTGTCTATGAATGGATGAAAGGAGCCTTGGAATGGGAATAGAAGGTATTCTGGAGAAGGGTGTCGTCACTACGACGCTCGACACCATTATCAATTACACCCGTACCGGATCGCTCTGGCCGATGACCTTCGGTCTGGCCTGTTGTGCGGTGGAGATGATGCATGCGGGTGCGTCGCGCTATGATCTGGATCGTTTCGGTATCGTGTTTCGTCCCAGTCCGCGTCAGTCGGATGTGATGGTTGTTGCGGGTACGCTGTGCAACAAGATGGCGCCTGCCCTGCGCAAAGTGTACGACCAGATGTCCGAGCCGCGCTGGGTTATTTCCATGGGATCGTGCGCGAATGGCGGCGGCTATTATCATTATTCCTATTCTGTGGTGCGAGGATGTGACCGTATTGTCCCTGTGGATATATATGTGCCGGGTTGTCCGCCGACTGCTGAAGCCTTGCTGTACGGTCTGATTCAATTGCAGAACAAGATCAAACGCACCAATACCATCGCGCGCTAGGACAAGTTATGACAACTGAAAAAAAATCGTTGCGTGAAGAGTTGGGCAGTTTATTGGGTGGGCATCTGGTCAGCGTGCAAGAGCGATTGGGTGAGATGACCGTCGTGGTCAGGGCGACAGAGATGTTGTCAGTTTTGACTCTGATGCGCGATGCAGAGGAATTGCGTTTCGCGCAGATGGTTGATTTGTGTGGTATGGACTATTCGGAATATGGTGACGGTGCCTGGGAGGGCCGTCGCTTCGCGGTGGTCTATCATCTGCTTTCCGTGGTTCATAATCGACGTTTACGCGTGCGCATATTTGCCGAGGAAGATGATTTTCCGGTACTGGCTTCGGTCGCGGATATCTGGCCGGGCGCGAACTGGTTCGAGCGCGAAGCTTTTGATTTGTTCGGCCTGATTTTCACCGGCCATCCTGATTTGCGCCGTATTCTGACGGATTACGGTTTTGTCGGAAACCCGTTCCGCAAGGATTTCCCGCTCTCCGGTCATGTTGAGATGCGCTATGACCCCGAGCAGCAACGCGTGGTTTATCAGCCGGTTACGGTTGAGCCGCGCGAAGTGACGCCGCGCATCCTGCGTGAACAAACCTACGGTTGTAATTAAGGACGCGCCCATGCCTGAAATTAAAAATTACCCGATGAATTTTAGCTGCGGCCGCCCTGCGGGCGTTGAACTGACTAAGTTGTCCTGCGCAGAAATTCATTGTGTGCGAGGTAATCATGCCCGAAATTAAAAATTACACAATGAATTTTGGTCCGCAGCATCCGTCGGCGCACGGTGTGTTGCGTCTGGTGCTGGAGTTGGATGGTGAAGTCATCGTTCGCGCTGACCCGCATATCGGTTTGTTGCATCGCGGGACTGAAAAGCTGGCCGAGCACAAAACATTTTTGCAGGCCCTGCCTTACATGGACAGGCTGGATTACGTGTCCATGCTGTGCAATGAGCATGCCTATGTTCAGGCGATCGAAAAGCTGGCCGGCATCGAAGTGCCGCTGCGCGCACAATATATCCGCGTGATGTTCGATGAAATTACCCGCATCCTGAATCACCTGATGTGGTTGGGGGCGCACGGTCTGGACATCGGCGCGATGACGGTGTTCCTGTACTGCTTCCGCGAACGCGAAGATCTGATGGATGCTTACGAGGCGGTATCCGGCGCACGCATGCATGCCGCATATTACCGTCCGGGCGGTGTGTATCGCGATTTGCCTGAGACCATGCCTCAGTATGAAGCCTCCAAAATCCACAATGCTGCTGCGGTCAAGCGCATGAATGAAAATCGTCAGGGTTCGCTGCTCGATTTTCTGGAAGATTTCACGCGTCGTTTTCCGACCTATGTCGATGAATATGAAACGCTGCTGACGGATAACCGTATCTGGAAACAACGCACCGTCGGCATCGGCGTGCTTACGCCGGAACGCGCATTGGCTCTGGGTATAACAGGCCCGATGCTGCGCGGATCGGGTGTGGAGTGGGATTTACGCAAAAAGCAGCCCTATGCCGCCTACGATAAAGTTGATTTCGATATTCCGGTCGGCGTGAATGGCGATTCCTACGATCGTTATCTGGTGCGTGTCGAGGAAATGCGCCAATCCAACCGTATTATCAAGCAGTGTATAAGCTGGTTGCGGCAGAATCCCGGCCCGGTTATCACCACTAATCACAAATTTGCGCCGCCTGGTCGCGAGTCCATGAAGCAGAACATGGAAGAGTTGATCCATCACTTCAAGTTGTTTACCGAGGGGATGCATGTGCCGGAGGGCGAGGCGTATTCGGTCGTCGAGCATCCCAAGGGTGAGTTCGGCATCTACCTGGTGTCGGATGGCGCAAACAAGCCTTACCGTTTAAAAATACGTGCGCCGGGTTTTGCGAATCTGTCCTCACTGGATGAGATGGTGCGTGGCCACATGATTGCCGACGTGGTAACCATTATCGGCACACAGGACATTGTTTTTGGAGAGATAGACCGATAATGTTATCCGCACATATACAAGAGCAAATCAACCGTGAGCTGAAGAAGTATCCTGTGGATCAGAAACAGTCCGCCGTGATGTCCGCGCTACGTTTCGTGCAGGATGAAAAAGGCTGGATTTCGACTGACGACATGAGTGACGTCGCCGATTTTCTCGGCATGGCCAACATGGCTGTACTGGAAGTGGCGACTTTTTACCACATGTACAACCTCAAGCCTATGGGTAAAACCACCATTACCGTGTGCACCAATCTGTCCTGCACGCTGTGCGGGGCCGAAGAGACCGTGGCGCATCTGAAGGTCAGACTGGGTATCGGTCTGGGCGAAGTGACCGCAGACGGCAAGTTTGGTTTGCGTGAGGGTGAATGCATGGGTGCGTGCAAGGATGCGCCGTTATTTACCATCAATAACAAGCGATTGTGTGGTCGTTTGAGCAACGAGAAGATAGATCAGATTCTGGCAGAATTGGATAAATCATGAGAGGCCCGGTTACCCAAACCACGATGGATTTTGACCAGCCGTGGACATTAGAGAATTATCTCAAGGTCGGTGGCTATCAGGCATTGCGTCGTGTGCTGACGGAGAAAATGTCGCCGGATGCGATTATCGCCGAAGTTAAAATGTCCGCATTGCGCGGGCGCGGCGGTGCAGGCTTCCCTACCGGGCTGAAGTGGAGTTTCATGCCGCGCAGTTTTGCGGGCGATAAATATATCGTCTGCAATTCGGACGAAGGTGAGCCGGGTACGTGCAAAGACTGGGACATCATGCTGTATAACCCGCACCTGCTGATCGAAGGCATGGCGATTGCGGCTTACACCATGAATGTCAAGACTGGCTATAACTATGTGCACGGTGAGATTTTCGAAGCTTATGAGCGCATGGAAGAGGCTTGTGAGCTGGCACGTGCCGCCGGTTTTCTGGGCAACGACATTATGGGCACGGGTTTCTGCTTCGACCTGCATAATCACCTGGGCTATGGCGCGTATATCTGTGGTGAAGAAACGGCCTTGCTGGAATCCATCGAAGGCAAGAAGGGGCAGCCGCGTTTCAAGCCGCCTTTCCCGGCCAGTTTCGGTCTGTACGGCAAGCCGACTACCATCAATAACACCGAAACCTTCGCCAGCATCCCCTACATCATCAATAACGGTGGCAAGGCATTTCTGGAATTGGGCAAACCCAACAACGGCGGGACCAAGTTGTTCTCCGTGTCGGGCCATGTAAACAACCCGGGTAATTTCGAAGTGCCTATGGGCACGCCGTTTGCCAAGTTGCTGGAGATGGCGGGCGGCGTGCGCAACGGGCATACGCTCAAGGCTGTGATCCCGGGCGGATCATCCATGCCGGTGATACCCGGTGAGATCATGATGGATCTGACCATGGACTACGATTCCATTCTGAAGGCGGGTTCGGGTCTGGGCAGCGGTGCGGTGATCGTCATGGATGAAACGGTTTGCATGGTGCGTGCGCTGGAGAGATTGTCCTACTTCTATCACGAAGAATCCTGCGGTCAATGTACGCCGTGTCGTGAAGGCACCGGATGGTTGTACCGCATCGTGCATCGTATCGAGCATGGTCAGGGACGCCCCGAAGATCTGGATTTGTTGCTGAGTGTGGGTGAGAACATTGCCGGACGCACTATCTGCGCACTGGGTGAAGCGGCCGTGTGGCCAGTGCAGGGTATGCTCAGACATTTCCGTGCAGAATTTGAATATCACATCGAACACAAGCGGTGCTTGGTTTAGCTGACGGGTTAGGTGCGCAATGATCAACATTGAAATTGATGGCAAATTAGTCGAGACCGAACAGGGTTCCACGGTGATGGACGCGGCGCATAAGGCCGGGGTCTATATTCCGCATTTTTGCTACCACAAAAAACTGTCCATTTCGGCCAACTGCCGGATGTGTCTGGTGGAAGTGGAAAAAGCACCCAAGCCGTTGCCTGCGTGTGCGACACCGGCTGCTGACGGCATGAAAGTGCATACGCATTCCGAACTGGCGGTCAAGGCGCAAAAAGGCGTGATGGAATTTCTGCTGATCAACCACCCTTTGGATTGCCCGATCTGCGATCAGGGCGGCGAATGTCAGCTGCAGGATGTTGCGATGGGTTACGGTGGAGGCGAGTCGCGCTACACCGAAGAAAAACGTGTGGTAAGTCCCAAGCAAATTGGCGAACTGATTTCAACCAATGAAATGAGCCGCTGCATCCAGTGCACGCGTTGCGTGCGTTTCGGTCAGGAAATCGCCGGCATCATGGAGCTGGGCATGGCTAACCGTACCGAGCATGCGCAGATCATGAGCTTTGTTAACAGTTCGGTCGATTCCGAATTGTCGGGCAACATGATAGATCTGTGTCCGGTCGGTGCGCTGACCAGCAAACCTTTCCGCTACACCGCACGTTCGTGGGAATTGTCACGCCGCAAGTCGGTCAGCCCGCACGATGGCCTGGGTTCCAATCTGGCCGTTCACACCAAAGACAATAAAGTCGTTCGCGTCGTTGCCGCAGAGAATGAAGCGGTCAATGAGTGCTGGATTTCTGATAAAGACCGATTCAGCTATGAAGGGCTGAATTCGCCCGAGCGCTTAACCCGTCCGATGATCAAGCAGGATGGTAAATGGATAGAGGTAGACTGGGCGCCCGCGCTGGAATACGTGGCAAATGGCCTGCGTCAGATTGCCAGCAATGCCGGAGCCGAGCATATCGCCGCGCTGGCGACGCCGCACAGCACGTTTGAAGAGCTCTACCTGTTGCAAAAGCTGCTGCGTGGCATCGGCAGCGGCAATGTGGATTACCGTTTGCGCCAGTCCGATTTCAGTGCGGATGGGAAACAGGCTGGCGCGCCCTGGTTGGGCATGCCGGTTGCTGATATCAATGCGGCGGATCGTTTTTTGATCGTCGGCAGCTTTCTGCGCAAGGATCATCCCCTGCTGGCGCAACGCATACGTCAGGCCGTCAAGCACGGGGCCCAGGCCAACATCGTTCATGCCGCCGATGATGATTTGCTGATGCCGGTTGTCAACAAGGCCATCATTGCACCGAATGAATTACTCAACATGCTGGCACAGGTGCTCAAGGCACTCGCCTCTGAAAAACAGACAGCGTTGCCTGCCGCAGTACAGCAGGCTGTTGCGGCGGTAACCGTTACGGCAGCGGCCGGTGCGATCGCCCAGAGTCTGTCCGGCGGCCAGCAGGTCGCCGTGTTGCTGGGCAATTTCGCGCAGCAGCATCCGCAGGCCGCGCAGATTGGGCTGCTGGCTGAACAAATTGCCGCCCTGTGCGCGGGCAGATTTGGTTATCTGGGTGAGGCGGCAAACAGCGTGGGTGCTTATCTGGCCGGTGCAGTGCCTTTTGCAGGCGATGTGCAGGGCATGAATGCAGCACAGATGCTGTCTGAACCTCGCAAGGCTTACCTGTTGTTGAATGTCGAGCCTGAGCTGGATATGCACAATCCGCAGCTGGCGATGAACGCGATGCGTGCTGCCGATATGGTGGTGGCCATGTCAGCCTATAAACATCATGCGATGGACTATGCGGATGTGTTGTTGCCCGTTGTGCCGTTCAGCGAAACCTCGGGTACGTTTGTGAATACCGAAGGCCGCGCGCAAAGCTTCAAGGGCGCTGTCAAGCCGCTGGCTGAAGCACGTCCGGCGTGGAAAGTATTGCGCGTATTGGGCAATCTGCTCGATGTGTCGGGCTTTGATTACGATACCAGCGAGGCGGTTCGTGCCGAGGGACTGCATACACTCAGCCTGGACGACAAACTCGGCAATCGTATCGCAGGCGTGGAAATTAACATTACGGCTGACGGCAACGGCGCAGGCCTGCAACGTGTCAGCGATGTGCCGATCTATTCGGCTGATGCGCTGGTGCGTCGTGCGGTTTCCTTGCAGAAAACCACTGATGCCGCCGTGCCATGCGTAATGCTGCATGGCAGTGAGCTGCAGAAGCTGGGCGTAGTATCCGGGGATACCGTCAAGGTCAGTCAGGGTGAGGCAAGCGTGCAACTGACGGTGCAGGCCAACAACCAATTGCCGCCGGGTACTGCGCGCGTCGCAGCGGGTCATCCTGCTACGGCAGCACTGGGCGCGATGTTTGGAACAATTGAAATAACAACTGGCCATTCGACCAAGCAGCCAGAAAATGCCTGCCAAGTCGCTGGTCATTCCGTGGAGCGTGCATGATGGAATGGCTACTACCCATACAGAACCTGTTAGGCCCGGCATGGTTGCCCATCTGGACGGCTGTCAAAATCATGGTGATCGTCGGGCCGCTGATGGGCGCGGTTGCCTATCTGACGCTGGCTGAACGCAAGGTTATCGGCTGGATGCAGATTCGTATCGGCCCGAATCGGGTCGGCCCTTTCGGTCTGTTGCAGCCGCTCGCGGACGGCATCAAGCTGTTGATGAAAGAAATCATCATTCCCAGCGGCTCCAATAAGTTTTTGTTTGTTATCGCACCTGTCATGGTGCTGATGCCGGCACTTGCGGCCTGGGCCGTCGTGCCATTCAATGCCGAGCTGGTGCTCGCTGACGTGAATGCGGGATTGCTCTACATTCTGGCGATGACTTCGCTGGGTGTGTACGGTGTGATCATCGCCGGCTGGGCATCGAACTCAAAATATGCCTTTCTGGGTGCCTTGCGTTCGGCGGCGCAGATTGTGTCATATGAAATCGCGATGGGTTTTGCGCTGGTGACGGTGTTGATGGCGGCGCAAAGTCTGAATCTGGGTGAGATAGTGCGCGGTCAGCAGGGCAGTTACGGCATGCTCAACTGGTACATCATTCCCCTGTTCCCGATGTTTCTGGTCTACCTGATTTCGGGTGTGGCGGAAACCAACCGGGCACCATTCGATGTGGCAGAAGGCGAATCGGAAATTGTCGCCGGATTCCATGTTGAATATTCAGGCATGGCTTTCGCGCTGTTCTTCCTGGGCGAATACGCCAACATGATACTGGTCGCCTTCCTGACCTCGATCATGTTCCTGGGCGGCTGGTTGTCGCCCGTGTCATTTTTGCCGGACAGCATCGCATGGATGTTCGCCAAGGTCGCTTTCGTGCTGTTCCTGTTTCTGTGGTTCCGTGCAACTTTCCCGCGTTATCGCTATGACCAGTTGATGCGCCTGGGCTGGAAAGTGTTTATCCCTATAACGATAGTATGGGTCGTGGTAGTGGGTGGCTGGATGCAAACTCCCTATTGGCTGTGGTAGGGACGCGATGACTCACGCTCGCACGAGGAAATAAAATGGAAAAAATAAAAGAATTCTTTAAGACGTTCCTGCTTTTTGAATTGCTCAAAGGGATGGCGCTGACCGGACGTTATATGTTCGCACGCAAGATTACCGTGCAATTCCCGGAAGAGAGAACACCGCAGGGCTTCCGCTTTCGTGGTTTGCATGCGCAACGTCGCTATGCAAACGGGGAAGAGCGCTGTATCGGATGCAAATTGTGCGAAGCAGTCTGTCCGGCGCTGGCGATCAAAATTGCCGTGGCAGAACGTGAAGACGGCACACGCCGTACCACGCAATACGATATTGACCTGACCAAGTGTATTTTTTGCGGTTTCTGTGAGGAATCCTGTCCGGTGGATGCGATTGTAGAAACGCGAATTTTTGAGTATCACGGCGAAAAACGCGGTGATTTGTATTACACCAAACCCATGCTGCTGGCGATAGGCGACAAGCACGAAACGCAAATCGCCAAAGACCGCGCAGCAGATTCCAAATACAGGTAGTGGTAAGTAGGGAGTGGGGAATGGGGAGTAGGAAGTAGGAAGTAGGAAGTAGGGAGTAGTGTTTACCACTTACCACTCGCCACTATCCACTTACAACTTACAGTTTTTAAGGGTGAATTTATGAGTTTTTTTGATGTGGTGTTTTATCTGTTTGCGACCATTACCGTCATGGCGGGTATGGGGGTGGTTGTGGCACGCAATCCCGTTCATGCAGCGCTGTTTCTGGTGCTGGCTTTCTGTAGCGCGGCAGGTATCTGGATGTTGCTCGAAGCCGAGTTTCTTGCCATCACGCTGGTGCTGGTTTACGTCGGTGCGGTGATGGTGTTGTTCCTGTTCGTGGTGATGATGCTGGACATCAACCTGGTGAAATTGCGCGAGGGATTCTGGCGCTGGTTTCCGTTCGGTGCCCTGCTGGCTGGATTGATGGTGTTCGAGATGATCTGGGTGTTGGGTTCGCCTCAGATAGCGGATGTTTCCAATACCGTGGTACGTGCCGCCGATTACAGCAATACCAAGGAACTGGGGCGCCTGATTTACACCGACTATGTCTATCCGTTTGAGATAGCCGCTGTGATTCTGCTGGTGGCGATGGTTGCGGCAATCGCCCTCACGCTGCGCCGTCGTCCGGGCGTCAAGACGCAAAATATTGCAGAACAGGTAAAAGCCAAAAAGGCAGACCGCCTGCGTATCGTGAGCATGAAGTCCGAACCCAAAGTGTAGGTCGGGTTTTAACCCGACAATGAACCAGGCAGGGTGTCGGGCTGAAGCCCGACCTACAACCCGACCTACAAAATAATCAAGGGAGCGAAAATCGAGATGGTAACTCTTTCACATTATCTGGTGTTTAGCGCGGTGCTGTTTGCCATCAGCGTGCTGGGCATTTTTCTGAATCGTAAAAATGTGATCATTTTGTTGATGTGCATAGAGTTGATGTTGCTGGCTGTGAATACCAATTTCGTCGCGTTCTCACATTATCTTAACGATACCTCCGGTCAGATTTTTGTTTTCTTCATACTGACCGTTGCGGCAGCTGAGGCCGCAATCGGCCTTGCGATTCTGGTGGTGCTGTTCCGCAATCTGCGCACCATTAACGTTGACGATCTTGGCAGTTTGAAAGGCTGATGTGATGGATATCCAAACATATTACCTGTTAGTACCGCTGGCCCCTTTGTTCGGCGCCATCGTAGCGGGACTGTTCGGCAAATTGCTGGGCCGTACTTTTACACATCGCATTACTATTGCGCTGGTTGGCGTTTCCCTGTTTGCCTCGATACAGGTGTTTCTGGACGTCATGGCCGGGCATACATTTAATGGCACGGTATATACCTGGCTGACGACAGGGGATACCAGTTTCCATGTCGGATTTTTGATCGATCAGTTGACCGTTACCATGATGCTGGTGGTGACCAGCGTCTCCCTGATGGTGCATATCTACACCATAGGCTATATGTCGGAAGATGCCGGATACCAGCGTTTCTTCAGCTACATCTCCTTGTTTACCTTCTCCATGCTGATGCTGGTGATGGCAAACAATTTCATGCAATTGTTCTTCGGTTGGGAGGCGGTAGGCCTGGTGTCCTATCTGCTGATCGGTTTCTGGTATGACCGCCCTACGGCGATTTATGCCAACCTGAAAGCATTTCTGGTTAACCGGGTCGGCGATTTTGGATTTTTGCTGGGCATAGGCCTGGTGCTGATGGTGTTCGGCACGCTGGATTATGCCGCCGTGTTTGCCACAGCGGCGAGTCACGCGGATGATCTGGCACCGATTGCCGGCATGTCAGTCAACCTGTTGACTGCAATCTGTATCCTGCTGTTTATCGGCGCGATGGGCAAGAGCGCGCAATTTCCGCTACATGTCTGGCTGCCGGATTCCATGGAAGGCCCGACACCAATCTCCGCGTTGATTCATGCGGCCACCATGGTGACTGCCGGTATCTTCATGGTGGCGCGCATGTCGCCTCTGTTTGAATTGTCCGATACGGCGTTGTCCTTTGTCATGGTGACAGGTGCGATTACCGCGCTGTTCATGGGCTTCCTCGGCATCATCCAGAACGACATCAAACGTGTGATTGCTTACTCTACCCTGTCGCAACTGGGTTACATGTTCGTCGCACTGGGTGCATCCGCCTATTCGGTGGGTATCTTCCACCTGATGACGCATGCGTTCTTCAAAGCCTTGCTGTTCCTGGCTGCCGGCAGCGTAATTATTGCCATGCACCATGATCAGGATATTCGCAACATGGGCGGCTTGCGCAAGTACATGCCGATCACCTGGATTACCTTTTTGATCGGTACGCTGGCGCTGATCGGCACACCGTTCTTCTC
>JAUSLX010000019.1 GCA_030645775.1 Gallionella sp.
GATCTGGTGATACGTTATGGTGGCGAAGAGTTTCTCATCATCATGCAGGATACTGGCGGGGAAGCGGCTGAACGAGTCGCCGAGAAGATTCGTGCCGATGTTGAAGGCATGAAAGTGCAGCTGTCCGGCGCGGTGCTGCAAAAAACCATTTCCATCGGCATCGTCGAGTTTCCGCTGGATAGCGATACCTTCTGGCAGGCCGTCAAATACGCCGATGTGGCCATGTACAACGCCAAGGAATCAGGACGCAACCGCGTCGTGCGGTTCCGCCCGGAGATGTGGAAAGATGAGATGAAATACTGATGGGGTAGGAGTGTCTACAAAGCACAAGTAAATCCCCCCCATACATTCTCGACTGATTTTTATGAGCGACACCGCAATATTTGACGAGTTGGCGCAACTGGCTGCGCGGCGAATTGGTCTGCACATTCCTGACAATGCGCATGACCGTTTTGTCGGCACTTTGCGCGAGCGTGCCGCACACTTGGACTATTTCTCACTGCAAGACTACCGGACTTTTTTGTTTGGTCAGCAGGCAAACGGGGAATGGGAGGAGCTGGCTCGCGCCTTTACCACCGGCGAGACGTTTTTCTTTCGCGACCACGGACAGTTTGATCTGCTGCGCTTGCGCCTGCTGCCCGAACTGATCGCGCAGCATCGCCATGATAAAACACTGCGCCTGTGGAGCGCGGGCTGCGCCAGCGGTGAGGAGGTTTATTCTCTGGCCATGATGGTGGACATGCTGCTGCCGGAGTGGAGCGGTTGGAACATCCTGATTCTCGGCACCGACATCGACTCGGCGGCAATCGCCAAGGCGCGGCGGGGGCGTTATGGAAAATGGTCGTTCCGTATGGTTCCCCCGGATTTGCAGCAGCGTAATTTCCACCTTGAAGGCAACGAGTGGGTGCTGGATGAACGCATCCGCCGCAGGGTGACGTTGCGCGTTTCCAATCTCCTCGGTGAGTCATTCCCCGATTCTGCTTCGGAGCTGCACGATATGGATCTGATCCTATGCCGCAACGTGTTCATCTACTTTGAGCCTGCTGCCACATTCGCGGTCGCGGCAAAGTTCACGGAAACGTTACGCGAAGGAGGTTATCTTCTGGTCGCGCACACCGAACTCATCGGCCACCCGGTGCGTGAACTGGAATCCAGACTGTTTGCCGAGGGGGTGGTGTATCAGCGGCATGTCCAAGTACCGGCCCCCATACCATCCATCCGTTGCATGCAAGTGAGGGAGCCCTCTTCCATCTCTCCGCAGGAGTGGGGAAAAGCGAGAGCACAGGCTTGGACAGGCGTTACAACTCCCTCCCTTGTGCGCAGCGCGGGGGATGCACTTAATACCCCCCCCGTTGCACTAGTACGCGCCGCACCTTCTGCACCCACCGCCGAGATGATGTTCAAGGAAGCGCGGGCATATGCCGACCGAGGTGAATTCGATCTGGCGGAACAGACTTGTCACAAGATACTGTCCGCCACTCCGCTGGCGACGGCTCCCTATTTTCTATTGGCGCAACTGGCCCAGATCAAGGGCGATTTCAATCAGGCCAAAGAATGCCTGAACAAGGCTATCTATCTCGATCAAAACTTCGTGGCGGCGTATCTGGAACTGGCAACTTTATGCGAGCGTGCCGAAGACATTCCGCGCGCGCAAACTTTGCGGCGTGCCGCTTTGGGTATCGTTCGCACCAGGCCGAGCGACGAGGTTATCGAACAGTATGAAACGACGGCGGGAGAACTTGCACAATGGCTTGCACAGTGGGAGCGCGAACCAATAGAAAATCATCCAAAGAAACCTCAATCATGAGTTCAGGTTTGATAAGGGCTGGTTGCCGGTGAATCAACCGTAAGAGAGCCCACAGTAAATAGATTGCAGCAAGGAGATGGAATATGAACGATCAATCCGGAAATAGCATTCTTCTAAAAGAGATGGGTATAGACTCATCCGAAGTAGCGGCGCGCAAGGCGTTCCTTGAGTTTACCGAGACGGATGCCGCGCTGCTTAAAGAATTGCATGCGCGTCTGGAGGTGGGGCGCGATGCTTTCAGTGAGACGTTTTATAATCATCTGTTGCGTTTTTCCGAGATTGCCCCGCTAATCGGCGACCCCGAGAAGCTGGAGTGTCTCAAACGCACGCAGTCTGCTTATTTCAGTCAGCTCACCGAGGGTGAATATGGCTCAGATTATGTAGAGCACCGCCTGCGCGTCGGGATAGTTCACCAGCGCGTTGGACTGACCCCCAAGTGGTATATCGGGGCCTATCGAAAATATCTGGGCGAACTCCTGCCCGCCATTTTCCACCTCTTGGAGGGGGATGCGGAAAAGTGTTTTGCCACCTACAACGCGCTGCAAAAAATCATTTTCTTCGATATGGAACTAGCGTTGGATACGTATTTTCATGCTGAACATCAGGCGATTGATCGGGCAAAGAGATATGCAGAGCAGATCATTGCTGACATGCCTTCGGGGCTGGCGGTCGTAGATGCTGAGCTGAAAGTACGTTCGGTGAACAAAGCCTTGCGGAGCATGTTTAATTTGGGCACTGTGGAAGCCTGTGTCGGGCTGCCGGTGTCTGAGCTTTTGAAGGTGGGAGTGAAATTGAACTTACACCTTCAGAATGCACTCAAGCATGGGGAGATGCACTCGGAATTGGCTCTTGAGCGGCAAGATGCGCAGGGCAGCAAATATTACCTGGCTAATATATCAAGAGTGCAGATGGAAGAAAAACAAATGCTCATCTTGTTCATGGCGCAGGACATGACGGCGTACAAGAAGGCCGAGGAGCACGTCCAGTGGTTGGCGCATTTCGATGTGCTCACGGGACTCCCGAACCGGACATTGCTTACCGACCGCATCAACTTCGCTCTCAGCATGGCTCAGCGCGGCCACGCCCAGTTGGCGGTCATGTTCCTCGATCTCGACCATTTCAAGAATGTTAACGATACACTTGGTCACCACATCGGCGATGTGTTACTGATCGAGGTGGCTAAACGCCTGAAATCGGCAGTGCGCGACCAGGACACGGTTTCGCGTCAGGGTGGAGATGAATTTGTCCTGGTGTTGCCGGACACCGATGCCGATGGTGCAGCACGTTTGGCTGAGAAATTACTGCTGGTTATTGCACAGCGCTACCAGATTGAACAGCATGAATTGGTCATCACGCCTTCGATTGGTATCGCCATGTATCCTGGAGATGGCAAAGATTCAGAGTCACTCTTCAAGTGCTCTGACGTTGCGATGTTCCGCGCCAAGCACGATGGTCGCAACAATTACCGATTTTTCACGCAGGAAATGCAGACGCACTCAGCTCGCACCTTGCTGTTGGAAAACGCGTTGCGTGATGCGCAGGAACACGATCAATTCCAACTGCATTATCAGCCTCAGATGTCGTTGCAAGACGGGCGTATCATCGGCGCGGAAGCGTTGCTGCGCTGGCAGCATCCCGAATTAGGTGCAGTGTCTCCCGCTGAATTCATTCCGATCGCGGAAGCCAGCGGTCAGATTGTACAAATCGGTGAATGGGTGCTGCGCAGTGCGGTTCATCAGCTGAAGCACTGGATGGACAGCGGCCTTGAACCGATGGTTGTCGCGGTTAATCTTTCAGCGGTGCAGTTCCGTCACGCCCATCTGCCTGAGCTGGTCACACAGATTCTTGAAGAGGCGAAGCTGCCGGCGCAATACCTGGAGCTGGAACTGACCGAAGGCATCGCGATGGGTGATCCGCTTGGCGCCATCGCGGTGATGGATAATCTGCATGAACGCGGCATCCGTATGTCGATTGATGACTTTGGTACCGGCTATTCTTCATTGAGTTACCTGAAAAAATTCAAGGTTTACAAGCTCAAGATCGACCAGTCCTTTGTGAGCAACATTGCCGAAGATCCGGAAGACAAAGCAATCGTCAGCGCTATCATCAGCATGGCAAACAGCCTAGGCATGCAAACCATTGCAGAGGGCGTTGAAACCACCGGCCAGATTGCGTTCCTGCATTTACAGGGTTGCAACGAGGTGCAGGGCTATTACTTCAGCAAACCACTGCCAGCCGACCAGTTCGAGGCTTTTGTGCGGGGTAAAAGCGAAATCTGATCGCTTTTGCTTCCGAGGAGATGGACTGTCTGGTGCGGGTTGGGTGCGCTACTTCGCCTCCTTGAATTGGATACCAGAAAGCTGACCGTCGTGAACGACAGGAATGTCTCGGTAGCTGCCCGTGACGGGCATCCGCTTTGGAGCAGCGAAAATTTATGTTCCGCTCAAAAACTTGGCTGCCCGTTACCGGAACTTGGCCTAGTTCCGGTAACGAGACCTATGTGTAGAACCGAACTATGTGTAGTTCGCAATAGCCGCTGATTGCCAAGCTGAATTCTATTGGGCTTAAAGGCAGTCAGGTTCCCACCAGCTTGACATAGTTTTATCGGTGTTCTGAAGTGGAAATCCACCCACATCAGGAGACTGTAATGAATTCCCAACACCACTCGACAGATTGGCTTCTTGAAAGTCAGTTGGCTGCGCATATTGATGCTTTTAGGCATCGCCTAACCAATACCTATTGGTATTTAACCGGCGTGCCGCAACTCATGGCGGTGGCAGGCAATAAATTTGAAGCATTTACGCAAATAAATGAGGTGAATCATGTCTGAAACTACAGCGCCACGCTCAGTGTCCTTTGCTTCCTTGGTCCAACAGTTCTTCACCGAGTATCTGATAAAACAGCGAGCCGTGAGTCCAAGGACTATTGCTTCATACCGGGATGCGATGATGTTGTTTCTGGATTTCGCGCATGAACGCTTGGGTAAATCTCCCACCGCACTTAGCCTATCCGACTTTGATCCGGATTTGATTCTGGCATTTCTGGATCACCTGGAAATTGATCGGCACAACTCAGTCCGCAGTCGTAATCTCAGGTTGACTGCACTGCGTGCATTTCTGAAATTCGCGGCACGGCGAGATGTGTCCTCTTTTTATGTTATCGAACGTGCGCTGGGTGTACCGCTGAAACGTTTTGAGCAACCGATGCTTGGATTTCTGTCGCGCGAAGAAATGTTGGCGGTGATGGGGCAACCAGGCAATACCTGGACATCTCAACGTGACCACTTGCTTCTGGCTATGCTTTACAACACAGGAGCACGCGTATCGGAAATTATTGGCGTTCGGTTAAGTGACGTTGTTATGGAAGAGTCCGCATGCGTGCATCTACGTGGGAAGGGGCGGAAGCAACGCTCGACCCCCTTGTGGAAGTCAACAGTCCAAGAAATTCGTGCTTGGCTTCGGCGCAACCCAGCATTGCGGGGTAATGATGCATTGTTGCCCAACAGGGACGGCCATGCGATGACACGCTTCAACGTCTCGCAACGACTGGACATTGCGGTAGCCAGAGCCGCTATAGAGTACAGCAGTCTATCCAAACGGAGTATTTCTCCGCACACGATTAGGCACACGACTGCAATGCACTTGCTTCAGTCAGGCGTCGCTTTTAGTGTGATCGCCTTGTGGTTGGGACATGAGAGTACGACCACCACACACAGGTACGTAGAGGCCAATTTGGAAATGAAGGTGCAAGCGCTGGCCAAACTCCAAGAACCCGACACAAAAATGCGCCAATATCACCCCGTCGATGACGCACTGATGGAGTTCCTGCAGTCGCTATAATTATGTGCAGTTCGCTACCAGCAATGTCTGGTAGCGTATGAGGTTGCTGGAAAAACTACACATAGTTCGGTTCTACACATTGTTATAGTTATGTTGAGCTCAACATAACGAGACAAACCGGCCATTGACGAAACTGCTTGCGACTGGCAGCTTTATGGCGCTAAGCGGAACTTGAAAACACACATGAACGCTTCACATCACCGGCAGCAAAAAGCAGAGCGAGGAACGAGCTGCGCTTTTTGCTGTCCGAGTGCATGTGATTGTTAGGGATTTTTCTCACAGATTACTGCTCCAACTCTTGCCTGGTGCTTTCTGCTATGTGACTGTATGCCCATAAATGCCCACAATAATAATCTAGTAACCACAGCGTATCGCTTATTGCTTCCAATATTTGATCTAGTGTTTCATCGTCTGGAGGTTTACCTCCTATATGAGCAACCTGATTTCGAATAGTTACTGCTTTTTTAAGTAAATCCATAATGGATTTTGGCGGAGGAAGTACTTTACCTTCTATGGTGTTGATAACAGAAATCGTTGGAAGGTATTCGGTTAACAATTTTGTTACTGGTGGGCTAGGAATATTTTCTACGAGCCAAGAAGTGTTAGGGATAAGCGCGCTTATGGTTGTTTTAACAGCTACCTCAAGCGCAGAAAGCCCTGTAATTAATGAACTTCTTGCATTGCCGTTTCTTTGACCCCATGCCTCTCTAAATAATTCATGATGCACGGGCTCCTGTGTACCACTCACTATGATTTTATTTATATCTTCTTCTGCATTTTCAGAGATGCGTACACTTGATGACGAACTGAGAACCCTTAGTGAAAGAGATGATGGTGCTGGATGCCAAAATACGTTATCCCTTGACCAAGATAAACCTCTTGTACTGATTGGGTTATGTGGGCCAATCGTGTTAGTTCTCCAGCGTACCGCATTTATTACCAGCCTACATGCACCTGAAAGTTCTTTGTTGATTTGACTTATATATGATTTAAAGTGTTCTGGGAAATCATCAATTGATGGCAACACAATTTCTTGCCCCTTTTGATCCTTGTATTTTTGGCGCCATTCTGCTCCATTCTCGATAATTGAATTACTCTCTATGCGCTCAAATACTTCTAGGTTCTTTGGTGATACGTCAAAATTTACCTTAGCAGTACAAAATGCGTGTTGCGTCTTATGACCAATTTCTTGCTCTTCTTCGTTTGGAGCACGCAACTGCACGTCCACTAGGTGGATTCCCGGTACGTCAAACTGAAATACTTCTTCTTTCCGAAGTTGTAACTCTCTTACTGTGTATTCCAGTTTGAAGTGCATTCTTACCCCTAACGTAAAAGTGAGGGGCTGCGTGCTTTTGCGCAGTCCCTCTCGACTGACGGGTTGGGCATCATTTCACTTCGCCAATGGTGGTGCGTAACTATTGAGAAAACGATAGTAGATTTCGTTCAGCTTGCTACCACACTCAACGAAGTCATCTGCCGCAGCCTCAAGATCGCCGATCTCAATGATTTTGTCCGCGCTAAGTCGTTGCTCACCGTCTGGTGCGGTACACGGTTTGCCATGAAGAATTGCGTTCCGCACTGGCACAAGCTCTGAGAATCTTTGAGCAATAGCTTGGAGTTCTTCGCGCTCTTTTGACTTTGGCATGTTGCGGCAAAGGTCAATGAACTTCTTGGCGATTTTTCCGGCCGTCAATTCCTCGTCGACGAGCACCCTAAGCGAACCGGGTTGTATACGCTCACAGCTCCAAGCGACTTGCCACTCACACGACGCAAACGTGTATGCGGCTCTTCCAATAGCCTCAACATACTCTGGCTTAACTGGGCTACGCAGCCGGTCATCTTTCATTACGCTCCCCCGTTTGTGATACCCAACGTTAAGTTGAGCACCTCCCACGCACATTCTGTCACTAAACCGTGGGCGATGCATCCCCCGGCAAAGCCGGGCAAGTTCAATCGGGATAGGAGAAAGCCTCACGGCCTCCCCCTCCCACACCACCGTGCATACGGGTCCGTACACGGCGGTTCGGCAGATTAAGTCGCCCGATTGTGCGCACAAGGCACCATCGGAAAACCGGAGCGTTGTCTCCTGTCTCTCCATTGCGTGTTTCTCCTAGCCTTCGGCTCTGCGAAAACCTGGCCCCAGGACTTGCACCTGGGTAGTTACGTGCCATGCCCGGCACACACGTTTGAGTTGAAGGGCGCGAAGCCGGCTCGCCGGCGTAGCGTCCCTCTCGAACGATGGGTTAGGCCACGGGAGTGGTTGTGCACCTGCGGCTACTCCACACCTAATGACGGGCAACCTCACCAAGGTAGCGCTTAAGTGACCAAGCTTAGACATCAGGAAGTCTCCGGTAGTAGCGGCGAAGAACAACAGCGAACCAAATGAGAGTCCCCCACAGAAAGCCGCATATCGTGAGTTGTGTGAGTAGCGACAGCTGGGGCGCGGAAAATACCCGAGCAGTTACGATAGCTGCGAGGACGCCATAACCTCCAAGACCAACAATGGACTGAATGATGTAGCTTCGACCGTTTGCTTTCTTGGTGAGACGTTCCATGTGAGTGGCCTAACGTAAAATTGAGGGGCTCGCCCGCTTCTGGGCGAGTCCCGCTCGAATGCCGGGTTGGGCATTAATCGCTGAGCCAAACACGGTTAAAACTTTTAGCTGAAGGTGACCAGTAAAACACTGACTCTGCACTTTCAGACCTAAAGTAGGAAATGCCTGATTTGGAGATTTGCAACAACTCGGGCTCCTCTTTTTCACACTTCCAGTAACCTTTAGCACATGCAGTCTTGTAAGAGCCCATTTTTAACTCAGCTATGCCCATACCTTGAAGCGAACTTACATCTTCGGAATCTAGCTCTATAGTTTGGCCAGAACCCATGAAAACAAATAGAGCATATTTCTTTCCGCTTACGTTCACCAGTAGCCTAGCTTCATCATTGATTCCATCACCGTCGAAATCCGCGAGAACAAGCTGGAATTGATGTGGGTCTGCCGCTCTCCATTTATAGTCTATAGATTCAAGTTCAGTGGCGGTTGGTAATCGCCAACCATTTGGAATTTTTTGTTCCGCCAATGCGCTATTCATCACGAACGCACTAAAAAATAGAAATGTGATTATTGCAGATCGCATAAGTGCCCAACGTGAAGCTAAGGGGCGCCGCGCTTTTGCGGCGTCCCGCTTGAGCGCAGGGTTAGGGATTTTAAGTCTCCAATGGTTGTCAATTTCGACGTATCTTCAACCACTGGAGTAAATTTACTCTTCCCATTTTCGTAAGAATATTCACCGGACATACATACCAGCCACTCGCTTAATGATTGGGTGTTTTCAATTGGCAATACAACTGAATTATTCTGCCATGCCCCTACAAGGAACAGGCTTGCAGGTTTGCCTTTTGCCATAAACTCATGTGAAATTTCAAAAGTAATTTTGTCATTCTTCTTTACATTGCCTTTCAGCGACCAAGGGCCATGGATCATCATGTGGTCACCCGGGTTGATTTGAACTCTAGTATCTTCTTTATTCGCAACATCTATGTTCACAGAATCGGAAATCATCTCAGGCCCACCTTTAACTCCAAAGCCTACGAAAAAAAGTGCTCTTACCGCATAGCTTTCCATGATTGCATAAGTATCACGAACATCTTCATAGCATGCCTCGGAGGTCTTAATGCCAGTTTTACCTATGCCGCGCCATAAGGTTGCGACACCTGGGATGGTGAATATATTTGCCTTTCCGGTTTGAGTGTCGAAGGTTATGAATGACTCCCTGTCTTTAACAATGTAATCAAATGTAGAGCCTTTTTCATTTTTTGAATTTGAATATGCTACTGTGAATCGAGAAAAATTAGACCACATTGATGAGTAATTGCAACTGTCAATTTTGTTGCAATCATCGCCAGCCATTGCGGCAATTGGCATACATAATAAAAACACTATAACTGCTCTCATATTTCCTGTAGCCCTAACGTTCAAGGTCAGGGGCGCGGCGCGGCTTCATCGCGCAGCGTCCCCTGCACCGCCGTGTTAGCCGTTGGTCTTGGAATAGGCATCAAGGGTCTCGATTATCTTTTCGATTGGAACGACAATGGCAATTCCCGTATTTACACGTTCTGTAGTAAGTGGGTCATCCGCATCAGAACTTACACCGTCAATGTTTGTGCTTGGAACATCGTAATGTCCGTGGATAAGCCCAAGTAAAAAGAATATCGGCCCGCCATTGGAATGTTTCACTGCCTTATCGACATAGCGGACAACGCCAAGATTAAGGAATACTGGCGAGCCGCTAAGGCCACCAATCGAGCGTGCCTCGATGAGATATGCATCGACAGGGCCAAAGTCTTTCGTGCTTACCTTTTCTTCAGTCAGTGCAGCCAGATTGCCGACGCGAACTATAGGAATGTTACGTTGGGCTCCGTGATGATGCTTAAAGAGGCCGACAACAAAGACTTCATCGCCAAGACCTACCTCATTCGTTTGAAGTACTGTCGGCGTAACGCACATGGACAGTGGAATCACAAGGTGATCCCAACCAGGGGGAACGCCGGTGCGAAGTGCAGCTACGTCAACGCTGAGGTCTGTGGGATGAAAGTGCCAATCGGTACTTTGGCAATTGACCCAGTCTGAATGGCCTGTATTCGTGTTGGCACGCACATATACCTCGGTGAGGCCGAGTTTGCGAATGCCGTCGATCACGTGCTTGGCGGTTACAAGGAACACGTCTTTCGCTACTTCTCCTTCTACGTCGCGGCCAAGGAAGAAAGCGGTTCCGGCAAAGCGCATGCTGGCATCGGCCATTCGGTAACCGAGGAACACCACGCACTTTCTTATGTTATCTGGAACAATCATGAGAAGCGCTCCTCGACGGCTAACGTAGAGTTGAGGGGCGGCGCGCTTTTGCGCCGTCCCTCTCGAACGGCGGGTTCGACGTCATTGCACCCTCTGACTTGCAAACCCCTCGAAGCGGGGATTTAGAGCACATTGGAGGAAGACTTCCAACAACGTAAGCACAGGAACTCCAAGTTGTGCGTCCAAAATGAAGTTAACACGCTCAGTGTTTTCTTTTATCCAACCTCCAACCGTCGATTCAGTGAGCGCCCCTAGGCCAAGCTCATCTTTGTGAGCCAGAACGGACTTGGCAAGATTACTGTTGGAACTTGAAGGCAGATAGTGCTGGCTCGTAAACCTCGCCTGGCTGTTCTGTCCAACCTTGCCGACCTTTAGGCACTTACCGTTCCAGAAGAAAGCGTATACGGCGAAACTATCCTTTGGGAGGGACGATGGCGGCTTGTGTGGTGCGGGAAATTGTTCCAGCGTGATCGCGGCTTCTGGCACCAAGATGCCAGCGAGTCTTGCGCACTCGCGGAATTTTGATGCAAGAGTGTTCAGGTCTGGGGTCATGGTATTGACGTCGAACGTTAAGTTAAGCACCTCACACACACAGGCGCGGACTTTGAGCAGTCGCAGGCTGTTGGTGCGTGGGAGTGTGCTTCAACGTTGGGTTGGACTTGCACGGGTTTGCCGCTCCGGGAAATTCAATTGGGCAGATTATGCCGTAAATAACCCGCAAGCGGTAAAGGGTGATTGCATTGCTTTAAAAAATGAAGGAAAAATCGCGGCGCGTGTACTGAGCGAGGCGTGTAGACCGACGAATCGCGGCGCAAGCGGGTAAAAGATATTGATTTTGATCGGCGGGAAATTATGGTGCGTGACGGCAAAGGGGCAAAAGACCGTGTCACCATGTTGCCGGAAAGTTTGATTCCTGCCCTTAAGGAGCATCTGGCTCGGCGACGGGTTATTTTTGATGCGGATGTGGCGGCAGGTCAAGTTGATGTCTGGATGCCGGATGCGCTTGAACGTAAGTATCCGAATGCCTGTCGAGAATGGGGCTGGCAATTTTTCTTTGTAGCCAACAACGTTTCCACCGATCCGGTGACTGGCGTGATCAGAAAACATCATCAAGATGAAAAAATGATTCAGCGCCATGTTGCCAAGGCGGCGAGGTTGGCTGGCATTGCCAAACCTGTATCACCCCATGTATTGCGCCACTCTTTTGCTACACACTTGCTGGAGAGTGGTTACGACATCAGAACCGTGCAGGAACTGCTCGGCCATTCGGATGTTTCCACAACGATGATCTATACCCATGTTCTCAACAAAGGCGGGAAAGGCGTGAAAAGCCCCTTGGACAGAATCGGTTAGAGCGTCCTACACGCAATATAAATACATCCATAAAGATGCGGTAGTCAATGGCTGCAATACCCACATTGAAGTCAGACCGATGCCTAACCATTCAACGTCCACTGTCCATTATTAAGCAGTCGTTCAATTCTGAGCCGTGACCGACCGCAATTGGCACATTGTACTCGGTCGGCATCTCGAATTGCCAGCGTCAAAGCGGTCGCTCAAAGCTGGTTGAGCAAAGATGGGTTTGACCGTCAGCATTGGCCGAGCACTGGACAGTCAGGCTGGTTCAAAGAAAACACCTTCAATCGCAGCCAACCGCTATGAGCAGTATTCGGCCTAACCGGACCGTCATGATTTTCTAAAAGAAATGCCGGCACAGCTTTCGAGAACGTCCACTTTAGAGTTTTTGAACTCACCACATCCATACTTCAGGGCGCGTGAATTGACCTTAAAAAATCAATAATTCAGATGCAGGTACATTTAGTGCGTCTGCCAATCGACAGATATTGAGAAGTGCAATATTCCGTTGGCCGCGTTCCACGCCGCCAAGGTAGCTACGCGCCAGACCACTTTCCAGAGCAAGCTGCTCTTGTGACCAGTCTCGAATTTTTCTCAGTTGGACTAGCCGCCGTCCAAATTGGATGCGCGGATCAGTTTCTGGGGCTGGGATAGAGGTGGTTGCCATGTTAAAATGCTAATGGCATGACTTCTATAAGGCCACGCTTTATGAGTGACAATATTGGTTATTCTGTTTATTATTTGAGATTCATCTCAATGCAGCATCACATCAGTTATGAGTCAATATTTACTGGATGCCAAGCTTGCTCATCTTTCGGATGAACAAGTAGCGTCACTTATCATTCGCTACTATGAGGGTGAAAAAATAAAATCCCTGTTGAGTGAATTTGAAATTTTGAGTTTGCCAAATCAGTTCAACAAAATATTGCCTAGAGTTGTGCAAGCTAATCTAAGGTGTACCGCTTGTGGCGCGCCTATGGTCAAGATTCTGCAATCAAGGCATAAATCCAACACGCACAACGAACCGTATGCATGTAGCTCTTGCAGCCATTTGAATTCGATCAGTTGTCGTTGCGTTCAACGTATGAAATTAGCACAGGATGCCAAGTTCGCTGAACAATTTACTCATCAAAGTTTGATCAGTGCATATTGCAACAAATATTCACCTGCACCACGTTCCGTTTCAGTAGCTGATATTTCCTTACGTGTGGCTGTTTCGTTATTAGCTATGGTTCGAACTTGCCAACAAAAAAATGACGGTACGTACGGCTCCATATCAAATAATCCCATCCCCTTTTCTCCAGAAGGCAATTTTGGATTTGGTTTGATAAAGATGCTTTTTGCTGACGCACTAATTGCTCCCTCGGATAGTTCCACGCCGTATGCATTTAGTATTGAGGATGGCAAGGTTGTTTCCTTTTTCATCGAAACTGTAGATTGGAAGCTAAACTTTGCAAGTCCAGAGTTGCTTATCAGCCAAATTGAGGAGTGCGGTTTGAATGGAGTTTGGCCCTATGGCTGGAATGATGCAGTTAATGATTTGAAAATGGATATTGCATTGGCTGAATGCAAAGAATTTTATGAGCATTGTTTATACGAGCGTGAGCTATTTTTTAACGCTGGTACGGCTGTAGATTCAATGCTGTTAAATTTGCTGAGAGATCATTCAGTAGCACAATGCATGCGAATTATCTGGGGTGGTGCTCAATCAGCGGTAGATTTTAAAGCCCGCAATAAAACAACCTCACAACACGCTGCTAACTATATGGTTGGTGCCTGCCAGCGATGGGCGGATAGAGCCCGAGCTGAATCCTGGGAAGTAAAAGGTTTTCGAAGAAATTTCAAACTGCCACGTAGCATGCTGAGTTATATCTTGTATGACGTGATTCTCAAAACTGGGGAACGAGGTTTCACTGAGTGTGTATCCCAATGAAATCCACCATCAATTCAAAAAGCAAACCCGCCACCTGTCACTAAGATAAATCCGCTAGCATTTTCAACCACAAAATCCAATTGATTGGAATTTTTCAGTTTCGAGATTTGAACTACTGATTTGGTTCAAATTGCGGAAGTACATTTTATTTTGGTGTGACGTGCAGCAAGCGAGACACAACATGCATTCGCCAAATACACGGAATTCCTTACACCCTCGAATCAGGGGCGCGATTCCTTCAGTACGATTGCTACAAGCCATTTTTCAGTGGTGATGGTGGGTTTGAGATTGGAGTTAGTGGCGGGTTTGAGATTGGAATTAGCGGCGGAATTCATCGTAATACGTACAACAGGCTCATTTTAAATGCGAATGAGGATATTAATGACCTCTGCCTCATTAATTCAATAAACTTGCTTGTATCTCCATTGGATATTCTATCCCCGGCCGACGTGTGTGCAATTGAAACAGCGTATTCATTTCTGGATAAAACTCAATGTAACAACCGGCTTATCGTAAACTACAACCACCATTTAGAGTTTAGTGGCGTTTCATAC
Source organism: Gallionella sp. (assembly GCA_030645775.1). Taxonomy (GTDB): domain Bacteria; phylum Pseudomonadota; class Gammaproteobacteria; order Burkholderiales; family Gallionellaceae; genus Gallionella. Next base: position 14,340 of record JAUSLX010000019.1, read on the forward strand.
GACGAATTCATTCGAAGAATGAAGCCATGGATGAATTATCTTTATCCTCAAACATTACCAAAGGTATACGGGCAACTATTAGTTACACAAGGTACAGGACGATTGCCTATTGCTCTTCAATCAACAGATTTGGAATATAGATACCAAGACCTATCAATAACCATTCTGGATCAACTTGGAATAAAGTCATACGATGAACCAATTGAGAATCTAAGCTTTTATGACCTAGTAGATCGTCTTTCTTGACCTCTGCTGTTAGCTTTTAGAGTAATTAGCAGATATTCAATAAATCATTACTTTCTGATTATTATGATTTTTGGGGGAGATGCTCGCACAACTGTACAAAAGGTACAGCCCAGAATCAGACGCGACACTTTGAAATACGAGAAAATGAAGACCGTTTTTGACTAAGCAATAATTCGGTCCACGACATGAATCACGTCTATGATGACCTTTTCCAGCGGTTGGGATGAGTCGATTACAACAAAGTGGGCTGGATCATTCTTGGCCTGCTCCAGATAGCCGTGACGTGCTTTGTGTAGAAAATCCATGCTTTCCTGTTCCATCCGATCAAGCCCTTCCCCACGCGAACTAACACGCTGAAGTCCAACTATGGGATCCAGATCGAGAATGATTGTGATGTCTGGCTTAAAACCGTCGATGGCAATACTATTTATCTTGTGTATCAAATCCAGCGGCAATCCTCTTGCGTAGTGTTGGAAGCTGACGGTAGCAGAATCGAAGCGATCTGAAACAACTATCTTACCAGCCGCGATGGCGGGAAGAATTCGCTCTCTTACATGTTGCGCTCGTGCTGCGGCAAACAACATCAACTCTGTAACTCCGCACATCTCAGGCGTATCCGGACTCAAAAGAATTTCTCGGACTTTCTCACCAATAGGCGTTCCGCCAGGCTCACGCGTCATTACCAACTCGCGCCCCTTTGCCTGTAGATGTACTTCGATAGCCTTTAAAACTGTCGTTTTTCCAGCGCCGTTACCGCCATCGCAAACGATCATGTGACCTTTTCTCATAGATACTAATCTCGCTTTTTTAGGGTGTAATAAATTCGAATGTTTACAATTCGACACAAGCTAAAGTAATACTTGATAGTTTACAAATTAATCAAACACAAAATAACGCCCCGTCCACACCTTCAAAGGTAATAAATTTATTCATTTCTGATACCGGTTCACGGCTTGGTTATGTGCATCCAGATTACTGGAAAATTTCGAGCTGCCGTCGCCGCGCGCAACGAAATAAAGCGCATCCGTCCTGGCGGGATGCAGCGCGGCAAGCAGCGCATCCCGTCCCGGCATGGCTATCGGGGTGGGCGGCAGCCCGCCACGGGTATAGGTATTGTACGGCGTGTCGCGGGTCAGATCACGGCGGCGCAGATTACCGTCGAATTGCTCGCCCATCCCATAAATCACCGTCGGGTCGGTTTGCAGCATCATGCGGATGCGCAAACGATTGACGAACACCCCGGCTATCATCGGCCGGTCAGCGGGCGTGCCGGTTTCCTTCTCCACGATGGAAGCCAGAATCAGCGCCTGATAGGGGGTTTCCAGAGGCAAGTTCGGACTGCGCGCCAGCCACGCCTCATTCAGGCGTTGCTGCATCAGATGATAGGCGATTTTCAAGAGTTCGATGTCGCTGCTGCCCGCAGCAATGTAGTATGTTTCCGGGAAAAACAAACCTTCAGGATGCGCCTCGAATGCGCCTATGCGCTGCAATATTTCGCTGTCGGGCAGTCTGAGGGTGTCATGCCGCAGATTCGGCGTGGCGTCGAGCGCATCGCGCAGCTGCCTGAAGTTCCAGCCTTCTATGATTGTCACACGGCTGGTGCTGACGTTGCCCCGGGTAATCATCGCCAGCAACTCCATATGGCTGACCGCCTGATCCAGCTGATAGACGCCCGCCTTGATTTGTCCGGCACGCCCCAGCAGGCGCGCAAAAACGACGAACAATCGGGGTGACTCCAGCAGACCATCCCGTTCAAATTGACGCGCTACCGCGCTCAGACTGCTGCCCTGATTCAAGGTGAACTCCAACGGCAGCTTCTCTGGTGTCAACGGGCTGTAGGCATAATAAACCAGGCTGGCGCAGGCCAGTATCAATAGCAGCAGTAATACCTTTAATTTTTGCATCATCCGTTCGTCTCGCCCGCCAGCCCGGCGCGTATCCGCAGCGCGTAATCAAAATCTGTCCACTGCCGCTGCCCGAAGCGTGAGACCGGCCACAAACCGAATACGCTGTTGCTTAAAAATACCTCATCAGCGGCACGCAGTTCATCCAGTTTGACAGCGCGCACCTCGACCGCCATGCCGATTTTTCCTGCATAGGCCATCACGCGGTCACGCGCCACGCCTGCCACGCCGCAACGCGCCAAATCCGGCGTAGCCAGCCGACCGCCTAAGACCAGGAACACATTGCTGCGTGTGCCTTCGATGACATTTTCATCAGCATCCAGCAACAGCCCTTCATCCGCACCGGCGCACTCCGCCGCTGCCAGCACGTTTTCCAGCCTGTTCAGGTGTTTGATGCCGGCCAGACGAGGCTGATGAGCGAGGCGCAGTTCGCACAGGCGCAACGTCACGCCCAGCAAAGCCCGACTTTCAGGATAGTCCGGCAAGGGAGCGACATCCCAGATATGGGTGGCTGCTGCATCAGACGCAGGCGCATAGCCGCGCGTAGCCTGTCCGCGCGTGACGATCAGCTTGAATACGCCATCGGGATAATCGGCCAGCAGACCGCCCAGCTCGTCTGACAAACGTGCGTAGTCCGGGCATTCGATACCCAGCGCGTTGCAGTCATGTTGGATTTTTTGATAATGCAAAGGCCAGTGTAACGGTCGCCCCTGCTCGACGCGCAGGGTACGAAACACCCCGTCGCCATAAAGCAGACCGCGATCACGAATGCTGATCAAATTGCCTGCTTTGCCATTGACCAGCATAGGTTTTAAAAGTCGTCAGACTTTGCTGAACACCAGCGTACCGTTGGTTCCGCCGAAACCGAAGTTATTGTTCATGGTCACGTTGATCTTCATGTCGCGTGCGATATTGGCGCAGTAGTCCAGATCGCACTCCGGATCCTGCTCGAAGATATTGATGGTCGGCGGTGA
>JAUSLX010000025.1 GCA_030645775.1 Gallionella sp.
TAGGTCGGGATTTATCCCGACGTTTTTGCTTCATTCAACACGTCTTGTCGGGATAATGCCGCAAGATCGCAAGGGTCTTCCCACGGAATATAAGGCGATAAATCGCCTATTCCTGAATGAGGGGCATTTCCACGGAATATATGCGATGAAACCACTTTATTCCTTAATAAAATCCCGACCTACGAAAAACACAAATCTTGTCATGTTTTGACATCATTAAACCTGTAAGTGACTAATGGCCGTGGCACGTCATGCCTTTAGCCGCGAATCTTTAGCCGTGAGGTACGTGGCGGGAGGCCGCAGGCCGTGGCAAACCAGTCAGTCCTTCAGGCAAAACCTCTGGATTCGCGCCAAATGAATCGATACGAGAGTTTCATACATGATTGCATTTTTAACAGATAAAAAACATAATACCAACAGTTAAATTTCAATCACCAGCGTGAGGATTTTATGAGTAACACAATAGACACGGCTTTAGCTCGACAAATGGTAGATGCTTGCGCCATTCGAGGCGCGTCCATAATCGGTCAGCCTGGCGGTTGGTCAATCATGCTCAAAATGGGGTTGACTGAAAAGCCGCTAGGCACGCAAAGAACAGACAAGCCGCGCAAGTGGCGCAGTCTGGATGCTTGCATGGGTTATGTCATCAATGAGCTGCGAATTTTCAGGCTCGATAGTCTGGATGCCAGCAACTTCAGCAGGGATGATGTTATGCGCCCGGCCCGCCCCGACTCTGCCGAACGGTTGAAGCACGCTCACGAGGCGGCGGCTTATGACACGTGGTTTCGGTCGCAGATCGAGGAAGGCATCAAAGAAGCCGATGATCCCAACACGAAATGGGTTTCCAATGAGGATGCTCAAAAACACTTTGCAGCCAAGCGTCGGGTTTTGGAACAACGCCTTGAGGCAGCATGATAATTGCGTGGCTACCCAAGGCAATTGCAAACAGGGATGAGCTGATTGATTACATCGCGGAAGAAAACCCGAGGGCTGCCATTGAGCAAGATGACCGCATCGAGGCGCAAGTTAACCACCTTGCCGCGCATCCAGAGATCGGCCACGCTGGGCGCAAAAAAGGCTCTCGCGAGCTGGTTATTGCCAGGACAAATTTTGTCGTAATCTACCGCGTCCACCCAAAAGCAAAACGGGTTGAGATTATTCGTGTGTTACACACATCGCAGGCATGGTCTGCATGACGCGGGTAGCGGGAGGCCGCAGGCCGCGGCAATCCAGTTAATCATCAAGGCAAAACCTCTGGGTTGCCACGGCCTGCGGCATTGCGGGATCGCGGGATCGCAAGAGCAGGTAGATGCAAAGATGCTTATTTGACGAAAATATCGAGAGACTTGAGCAGAATAAGAATCAGGCCGGTTCCGCCGATGTACCACTTCATCGTGGAGATGATGGTTTCCTGCATTTTGACCTGCGCTTGTTCAAATTTAATTTCGAGTGCGCCCATTCGTTTCTCAAACTCACCAACCATTTCGGCCTTAAAGGTATTGAACTTTCCTTCCAGTCCGGCGAACTTTCCTTCCAGTCCGGCGAACTTTCCTTCCAGCGCCACGACGCTGTTCACCACCTCGTCGAGCTTATGATCCAGATGATTGATGTGGTTGTACTGGCTTTTGAGCAGCAGGGTATTGATGTCGTCCTGCGAGAGCCCCTCGCCGCGCCCGAATTTCTCCTCGATTTCCCGAACCTTGGGGGTGATCATTTCGATGAGCATATCGTCTACACGGGTTTTGTCCATGATGCGTCCTTTCTTGAATTCGCCGCATTATAGGTTTAAATTCAACAATCCATTTTTCCGCGTCATTGTAGACATCGCGAAGCAATCCACTCCGTCATGCCTTTAGGCGCGAGTGATAGCGAAGCAGGAAGCGTGGCGGGTAGCGGGAGGCCGCAGGCCGTGGCAAACCAG
>JAUSLX010000048.1 GCA_030645775.1 Gallionella sp.
AGGTGAAAGGTGAAAGGTGAAAGGTGAAGGGGGAAGGGGGAAGGGGGAAGGGAGTAACAAATTGTTACAAATCACCGCGTTGTCAAAACACTTTGCTTACACATAAGCCCTAGTATGCTTTCCACGCCCCAACGGCGTTTAGCCAACCCATCACCAGGAGATTCATCATGAACACGATACTTAAGACGATTATCGCCGCTGGCATTATTGCTTCGTTCAGTCTGAACGCCACGGCAGCAGATACCGCCCCCATGCCCTCCATGCAGGAGCATATGGAGCGGATGAAAACCATGACACCCGAAGAGCGCGCAAAGGAACGCGAGGAAATGCGCCAGAAAATGCAAGACATGACGCCCGAACAGCGCGCCGAGAAACGCCGTGAAATGCGCGAATCTTTTGAGCAGATGTCACCTGATGAGCGCCGTGCGATGCACAAGACTATGCGCGACGACATGAAGCGGATGTCTCCTGAGGAACGTGCCCGTAATCATGAAAAGATGCGCGAGCACTGGGATAAGATGCCGCCGGAAGAACGCGCAGCCATGCGCGGGAAAATGCAGGAATACTGGCAGGACATACCTGCGGAAGAACGGGCGGAACGTCGCCGTGAAATGCGTGAGCGTTTCGATAAAATGTCGCCGCAGGAACGCCGAAAACTCAAACGCGACATGCAATGCGACCTGCCGCCAGCTGATATGCCCGGAAGAAAACCGGATGTAACACCCGCCAAATAAGCCTGTCCGATACCATTCTCTTACTTTTCTCTCCCCCCGCAAGAGGGAGAGAAAAGGCTGGGCGATAAACGGTCGAATTTATTTCTTGTCCGCTTCGCCCTGCTTATCCGCTTTTTCGCTGTCCTGCTGCCATTTTGTGTAACATTCCAACCCGCAAAAATGCGCCACATAGTCCATAGCTTCCGGCGTTTTTGCTTCTGAGAGTGGCACTTCCCTGCGGCAGATATCGCACGCTATTTTCTCAACTTCGGGCAATTTCTTATCCATCGTCTGACTCCCCCTGATATATTTTATGGCACTAAGGAAACGCCAGCGCAGCTTATCGGTGATTCACGGCCTGCGCAAGCCGCCGTAATCGATGAATCAGACCAGTTCACCCCACAGATCGTGCGTATCTGAATCGGTAATCACCACTTCGACCTTATCGCCCACGTTCAAATGTGATCCCTCAGTAATGTAAACCTGACCATCGATTTCGGGAGCATCGGCGAAACTGCGCGCGATTGCGCCATTTTCGTCCACCGTGTCCACCAGTACCGTCATGATCTTGCCGATTTTGAGTTTGAGTTTTTCTTCGCTGATTTCTTCCTGCAACCACATCAGGCGAGCCAGGCGCTCCTGCTGCACTTCAGGCGGAACATGGTCCGGCAAGTCGTTGGCGACCGCGCCCTCCACCGGCGAATAGGCAAACGCACCGACGCGATCCAGTTGCGCTTCTTCGATAAAATCGAGCAGTTCCTCGAACTCCTCTTCGGTCTCGCCGGGGAAGCCGACGATAAAAGTGCTGCGCAGCACCAGCTCCGGGCATATCTCGCGCCATTGCTTGATGCGCGCCAAGACATTATGCGAGTTGGCCGGCAAGCCGTCCATCCCTGCTAACCCCACTGCACTGCCACCTGGTCGTTTCATCATTTTCAGGATGCGAGCATTGGCGTGCTGAAACGGGATATCCAGATAGGGCAGAATCTTGCCCTGCGCCATCAGCGGGATCACTTCGTCCACATGCGGATAAGGATAGACGTAATGCAAGCGCACCCATACGCCCAGTTCACCGAGTGCGGCGGCCAGTTCAGTCATGCGTGTTCTGAGCGGTTTGCCGCCCCAGAAACCGGTGCGATATTTCACGTCCACACCGTACGCGCTGGTATCTTGCGAGATCACCAGCAATTCCTGCACGCCGGCGTTGACCAGATTTTGCGCTTCCTGCATCACGTCGCCCACCGGACGGCTGACCAGATCGCCGCGTAAACTGGGGATGATGCAGAAGGTGCATCTGTGGTTGCAACCCTCGGAAATTTTCAGATAGGCGTAATGCTTCGGCGTCAGCCTGATGCCTTGCGCAGGCACTAAATCCATATAGGGATCATGCGGTTTGGGCAAATGCTGATGCACCACTTCCATCACTTCATCTGCCGCATGCGGGCCGGTCACCGCGAGCACCTTGGGGTGCGCCTGCCTGACCACATCACCCTTCGCCCCCAGACAACCGGTGACGATCACCTTGCCGTTTTCCGCCAGCGCTTCGCCTATCGCATCCAGCGATTCTTCTACTGCACTGTCGATGAAGCCGCAGGTATTGACGATCACCAGATCGGCATCCTGATAGCTGGACGAAATCAGATAGCCCTCGGCACGCAATCGCGTCAGGATATGTTCCGAATCCACCGTTGCCTTGGGGCAACCGAGCGAAACGAAACCGACTTTGGGAATAGCATTGAGTTTGTTCATTTTATGTTATCAATCAAGCAGTTACAGCAAAGTTAACCAGATATATCGATGACACGCCCGCCACGATCAACAACACCTGCTCCAGCGTATCACGCAAGCGGGTGCGCTGATGCAGACCGGGGATCAGGTCGGCCACCGCGACATAAAGCATGCTGGCAGCAGCCAGAGCCAATAGCGTCGGCACCACACTTTGCATGGATTGCAAGGCAAAATACGCCAGCACGCCACCCACCAGCATAGCCAGACTGGACAACAAATTGAGCGTCAGGGCCTGCGTCTTACTGTAGCCGGAGTGCAGCAGAATCATGAAATTGCCGACTTCCTGGGGGATTTCGTGCGCGATGATAGCCAAAGCGGTAACGATGCCCAACTGCACATCGGTCATGAAGGCCGCTGCGATGATGATGCCATCGACAAAATTGTGAAACGTGTCGCCGACCATGACCATCATGCCGCTGCGACCATGCGCGATATTTTCGTGCGGCTCGTGTACCTCGCAATGATCGTGGTGACAATGCCGCCACAACATCAGTTTTTCCAGTGTAAAAAACAGCAGAATGCCTAACAGAATTGTTCCGCTCAGCTCGGCAACGTTATCGGTCAGCTCCATCGCTTCCGGCAGAATGTCGAGAAACACCGCGCCCAGCAACGCACCGATGGCATAACTGACCAGCGCGTTCACCCAGTGCGCGCGCGCATTCAGCGCAAACAACGCCGCGCTCAGAACGCTAAGCACACCGCCCAGCAGGCTGGACGCAATAATCCACAGCAATACGCTCATGAAGCTCATTTAAAAATTCAGGGGCGCCGATTATAACGGATTGCACTGCATTCAAAGTGTCTTACGCACGCGACATACTGCGTGATAGCATCCGGCGTTCTCTTTGCTCATTTAAAAAGCCATGATCACGCTGCCGATTTTTTCACCCCTCGAAGCCCGCGTACTGGGCGTACTGATAGAAAAAGAAAAAACCGTACCGGACACCTACCCGCTGTCGGTGAACACCTTGACGCTGGGTTGCAATCAAAAAACCGCGCGCGACCCGGTTATCTCTGCCAGTGAGACTGAGGTACTGGAGGCCATAGACAGCCTGAAAAGCTATGCGCTGATTATCGAATCCAGCGGCAGCCGCGTGATGCGCTATGCCCACAATTCGCGCAAGGCCTTTAAATTACCGGAACAGTCGGTCGCGCTGTTGGCGGTGTTAATGCTGCGCGGCGCGCAGACAGCGGGCGAATTACGCCTCAATTGTGACCGCTTGCACCCATTTGGCGACATTTCCGCTGTGGAAGCTTTCCTTGACGAACTCGCTGAAGCCGAAACCCCCTGGGTGATCAAACTACCCAAACTACCCGGATCACGCGAACACCGCTGGACGCATCTGCTGTGCGGCGAAGTCGATGTGGAAACACTCAAACCCACCTCGATTGCAACTCACCGTCGGATTGACTCCGATGAAGTCGCCGAACTACGAGCCGATGTGGCAAGACTCAATATAGAACTGGTGCAGCTGCGCGAAATGGTAGAGAAAATACAGACAGCGCTGGGCATGTGAGTAGCGAGTGGCAAGTGGAGCGGCACTACGTGCCTCCGTGGACAATCCCCCAGCTTACTCAAATGTTGTAATGCTAGACCTGCCCGCTGCACAATTGGAGTATGCTCGACACATTTTCGCTGAGAGCAACAAAAAAAAGGCAAGGTGTCGACCATGAATGCATCGGCTTCCAGTACCCCCCCCCCCCCGCGCTTTAGCGCTCCCGACCGCCGCTAGCCCGCCATGGCAGGCCGCAGCGACATGAAAATCCCTTACGCCCTCGGCCTGCGCGGCCGCCTGATCCTGTTGCTGCTGGCGGCATTCGCCGCGCTGAGCGGCCAGATCGTCTGGCATTCGTTCGAGTACCGTGACGAGCGGCTAGGAGACGCATCCGAACACCTCCTGCATAACGCGCAACTGATCGCCGCCCGGCAGCAGCACATTGTCGCGCATGCAGATGCGGTTTTAACCGGGCTGATGCTGCGTCCGGGTTTGCGCCCCGACGTCTCCACCGACACCTGCTCGCGGACATTCGCGACCATCCTGCAGCAGGAACCGACGTTCGTTCAGGTGGGGATGACGCGGCCCGACGGCGTGGTGGCCTGTGCCGCGGTACCACCCGAAGGCCGTGTCAGCCTTGCCGACCGCAACTATTTCCAGCAGGCCCTGCAGTCGCACGGCATGGTCGTCAGCGACGTGTTGACCGGCCGCATCCTCAACCAGCCGATCATCGTCTTCGCCAAGGCGCAGCGCGACGAGGCCGGGCGCGTCACTGGCGTTCTCTATCTGTCGCTCGATCTGACCTGGTTGCACCGCGAACTGACAACGGCCCGCCTGCCGGAAGGCGCCCGGCTGACGATGGTGGACAGCAAGGGCACCGTGGCCGTGCGCCACCCCGACCCGAAAAACCTGGACGGCAGCAACATTGTGGATGAACCGCTGTTCCAGCGTATTCGCGCTGCGGGCGGCGAGGGCGTGATGGAGGACATCGGCCTGGACGGGGTCATCAGGATCACCGGCTTCACGCCGCTGCTGGACACGGTTTCCGGCCGCATGACCCTGTGGCTGAGCATGCCCAAGGCGGCGCTGGAAGACCCGCTGCAACGCGAATTGTGGATCAGACTCGCCTTCGCGCTGGCGGTGTTCGTCGCCACGCTGGGGCTGGCAATTCTGGGCGGCAACCGGCTGCTGTTGCGCCCCCTGCTGGCGCTGGCGCGGGCGGCGCAGCGCCACAGCGCCGGCGACCTCGGCGCCCGCAGCGGGCTGCCGCACACCGCCGACGAGATCGGGTGGCTGGCGCGGACGCTGGATGAATCCGCCGCCACTGGCGAGGAGCGGGAGCACAAGCTCGCCTACGCCAACCGCGCCCTGCGTGTGCTGTCGGCCGGCAACCGGACCCTGTTGCGTGCCACGAGCGAGCAGGAACTCCTTGAGGAGATGTGCCGGGCCATCGTCGAGGCCGGCGGCTATCGCATGGCCTGGGTGGGCACTGCGGAAAGCGACAAGCGCGTGCGACTGCTAGCCTCCTGGGGCGCGGCGGCCGACTTTCTCGACAATTTGAACATCACCTGGGACGAAACCGCATCGGGCCGCGGCCCGACCGGCACGGCGATCCGCCGCGGTATTCCTGTTACGTGCAGCAATATCCAGACCGATCCGGACTATGACCTCTGGCGGGAACGGGCGCAGCGTTACGGCTATGCCTCGTCGCTGGCCCTGCCGCTGCGGCTGGATGGCGCCATCATCGGCGCGCTCAACATTTGCGCCGCCGAGCCGGACGCCTTCGACGAGGACGTGGTCGAACTGCTCAGCGAGGCGGCGAGCGATCTGGCCTACGGCATCGCCACGCATCGCGCGAAGGCCGAGCACGAGCGCACCCAGGCCGAACTGCAACGGATGGCAAAGCAAAGCACGCTGATCCTCGACTCGGTCGGCGAAGGCGTCTTCGGCCTGGACCTGGAAGGACGCGCCACCTTCGTCAATCCGGCAGTCGTCGCGATGCTGCACTGGACGGCGAAAGAACTCACCGGCGAAACCATGCACGCCCTGCATCATCACACAAAGGCCGACGGCACGCCCTACCCGCGCGAGGCCTGCCCCATCTATGCCGCCTACCGCGATGGCGTCGTCCATCGTGTGGTCGATGAGGTGTTCTGGCGCAAGGATGGCACGAGCTTCCCCGTCGAGTATGTCAGCACGCCCCTGCGCGACGAGCATGGCGAACTGGCGGGCGCGGTGGTGAGCTTCAGCGATATCACTGAGCGCAAGCGGGCGGCGGCGGCACTGCGCGCGCATGAGTCCCAGCTTCAGACGATAGTCGAGAACCTCACCGAGGGCCTGGTCGTTTCCGATCTTAACGGCCAGGTGCTGCAATTCAATCGCGCCGCACAGAACCTGCATGGGTATGGCACGCAGGGCGAATGGCGCCGGCGCCTGCCCGAGTTCGCCGACACGTTTGAACTCGCGGCCATGGACGGCACGGTCTGGCCGCTGGAGCAATGGCCGCTGGCCCGCATCCTGCGCGGCGAGAATCTGCGCGACCTGGAGGCGCGCATCCGGCACCTCCAGGCAGGCTGGCGAAAAGTCTTCAATTACGGCGGCACGCTGGTTCGCAAGCTCACTCTTGCCGTCGAGCAGAGCCCGGAGAGCATCGTCATCACCAACCTCAACGCCACTATCGAATACGTGAACGAATCTTTCGTCCAGGTCACCGGCTACAGCCGCGAGGAAGCCATCGGCCAGAATCCGCGCATCCTGCAATCGGACAAGACGCCGCGCGCAACCTATGATGCACTGTGGGATGCGCTGACCCAGGGCCAGCCCTGGGAGGGCGAGTTCATCAACCGCCGCAAGGATGGCAGCGAGTATATCGAGTTCGCCATCATCACCCCCATCCGCCAGCCCGACGGCAACATCACCCATTACGTCGCGGTGAAGGAGGACATCACCGAGAAGAAGCACCTCGCTGACGAACTCAATCATCACCGCCACCACCTGGAAAAACTGGTCGAAACCCGCACGCACGAGTTGGCCCAAGCCACGATTGCGGCCGAGGCGGCCAACCAGGCCAAATCAGCCTTCCTCGCCACGATGAGCCACGAGATCCGCACGCCGATGAACGGCGTGGTCGGCATGCTCGACGTGCTGCAGCAGAGCAGCCTGAACGGCAAGCAGATGGAGATGGCAAATCTCATCCACGATTCGGCGTATTCCCTGCTGGCTATCATCAACGATATTCTCGACTTCTCCAAGATTGAGGCCGGCAAGCTCCAGATTGACAGCGTGCCGATGTCTGTCGCCGATGTAGTGGATGGGGCATGTGAAACCATAAACCACATGGCCTTGAAGAAAAACGTAGAGCTGACGTTGTTCACCGATCCTGCCATTCCCGCAGCGGTCATCGGCGATCCGGGGCGGTTGCG
>JAUSLX010000049.1 GCA_030645775.1 Gallionella sp.
CCCAGGGTGTAAAGCTGCTTAAAACACGCAATTTGACCTTGTATTTGCCGGCAAATTCCACTGAGCGAATTTGCAGCACCTTGGAGCCCAGACTGGCCATCTCCAGCATTTCCTCAAAAGTAATGCTCTTCAGGCGACGCGCCTCGGGAACCACGCGCGGATCGGTGGTATATACGCCGTCCACATCGGTATAAATCTGGCATTCGTCAGCATTCAGTGCAGCAGCAATCGCTACGCCCGTGGTATCGGAACCGCCACGCCCCAGCGTGGTGATATTGCCATTTTTGTCTACGCCCTGAAAACCGGCCAGCACGACTACGCAATCATTTTCCAGATCGGCCTGTATGTTTTGCTCATCTATGCTGACAATCCGCGCCTTGGTAAACGCGCTGTCCGTCAGTATCCCGGCCTGACCACCTGTATAACTCTTCGCCTTCAATCCTAATGCCTTGAGTGCCATCGCGAGCAGACCGATGGTGACCTGTTCGCCGGTGGAAATAATGGCATCCAGTTCGCGCGGGTCAGGGTTTTCCTGAATTTCGCGTGCCAACCCGATCAGACGATTGGTTTCACCGCTCATTGCGGAGAGCACCACCACCACCTGATGCCCCTTGGCCTTGAATTTCGCGACGCGTTGCGCCACATTTTTTATGCGCTCGGTATTGCCCACTGAGGTACCGCCATACTTTTGTACTATGAGTGCCACGATATCTATCCAACTTAAAAAGTGGCGCGATTCTAGCGTAACTGACTAAAAAAAACGAGGCCAGATTGCGCAATAAGATTGCGCGTGGAGATCATACGCGATTGATACCTGTCGGCACTTGAGGCATGATGCGCGCCAGCCGTTTCACAATAAACATTGTAACTATCCAAAAAAACGAGAGCAGATATGGGCGCACAGTGGAAAGCCAGGCACAAGGAAATCGCAGCTAACGAAAAGGGTCGCATTTTCGGCAAGCTATCCAAGGAAATCATGGTTGCCGCACGCGCCGGTGCAGACCCGGACATGAATCCACGTTTGCGCCTGGTGGTTGAGCAAGCCAAAAAAGCCTCCATGCCCCGGGAAACGCTGGAGCGCGCCATCAAAAAAGGGGCTGGCCTGCTGGACGAAGGCATGACGCTGGAACGCCTGACCTACGAGGGTTTTGCGCCGCACAGAGTGCCGGTCATCGTCGAGTGCCTGACGGACAACGTTAACCGCACTTACCCGAATATTCGCGTGTTATTCCGCAAGGGACAGCTGGGCGCCTCGGGCTCGGTCTCATGGGACTTTGATTATCTGGGGATGATAGAGGCGAGTCCTGACTCCGCCGAGTCAGACGCCGAGCTTGCCGCCATTGAAGCGGGTGCACAGGATTTTGAACCGGGTGACAACGATACAACACTATTTTTGACAGATGCTACCGATCTGGATGCGGTCTGCCGCGCCCTGCCCGCACATGGATTTACCGTGCGGTCTGCGCAATTAGGCTACCGACCCAAAAACTCCGTAGTGCTCAACGATACCGAGCGCGCAGAAGTGGAAGCGTTTCTGGAAGCCCTCGATGCGGATGATGACGTGCAAACTATCTATGCGGGGCTGGCCGGTTAACGCAGCGAGCTGCAGATGCGCCGCTGATTTTGGAGTGCGCTGACACGACAGCGTTTGGTCAAGGCGGCGACGTGTCGCCGCACTCCATACAAGGCTCATTACTTTTAAAGCGGGATCAGTGCCAATAATATTCCGATCAATAACAATGACAGAATCGCGCCTACCACCATCATTATGGCTCGGGTTCGCCGATGTTCGCGCAGGGTACGTTCATCCGCCTCTCTTCTGAGTCGCTCAGCCGTTTCAGCCTGCACTTTTGCCTGCGCGATTTCCTGATTGCGTGCAGCCAATTCTGCCGCCGCACGCTGGCGTTTTTCTTCGGAATCCGCTTCAGCCCTGCTATCCGCCCCGTCTCTCATTGACAGCAGTTGCGTCCTGGCTTGTTTTTTGCGTTGTACTTCTTCCCTTAACTGACGCTTGGCTTCGGCTTTCAAGCTACGCTCAGCCTCACTAGCGGCCTCCCTCTCAGCGACAACTTCTGCAAATTTCCTGGCACGCTCTGACATGGACGCCGCCAGTGCCTCCGCCCGCCTTGCTTGCGCTTCAGCTTCTGTTTCGCGCCGGGCAGCTTCGGCCACCCGGGCTTCTTCTGCTGCGCGTTTTATTTCGGCAAGCTTACGTGCCCATACTGCCCTTTCTTCTGCTTCCTGCTGTCTGGCTTCCGCTTCTGCCCTTGCTTCATGCCTGCTGCGCTCCAGCTCATCCGCCTCTGCCCTGCTTTGAACAGCCGCTTTTTCCAGTGAGCGGATACGTGAGCGCGCCAACTCTGCAAATCCTCCTGCGGGGAATTTTTGTAAATAACGGCTGAAATCTTGCGTATTTTTGCTATGGGTGATTTTCTGCCAGTACTCGATATCAGCCGCACGCCGGGATTCTGTCAGATCGGTACTGCGCGGCAGCTCCAGCGTCTCATCGGGAAGAAAGGCTTTATAGGAGCCACTTCGTGTGATTTCCGTATCAACCGCCAAAGATTTTGATCCGGGTGATGCTTTAACGGCTGTTCTTAGCGCCACCAGGAATTCTGTCGCACTCTGAAAACGGTCCTCTGGCCGCTTCGCCATCGCTTTTTTTACCACCGCATCGAGTTGTTTGCTAACTTCGTGATTGAGCTCGGAAGGCGGCGTAGCATCCCGATGAACAGCCTGATGCATGATGGCAATCACGCTGCCGACAAAGGGGCGCTCCCCGGTCAAAAATAAATACAGCACGACCCCAACCGAATACAGATCGGCACGATGATCCACTTCATGACCCATAAATTGTTCCGGCGCCATATACGTGGGCGTTCCCAGCACAATGCCTACCTGGGTGTGTGCTGAGGTATCAATTTTGGCAATACCGAAATCCGCAATCTTGATCTGTTCATCAGCGGTTATCAGAATGTTGGCCGGTTTTATATCGCGGTGCACGATGCCATGCGTATGCAAATAATCGAGCGCATCGAGAAGCTGCATAACGATGAGCAGGCCATCGTGTATGGATATTCGCTTGCCGACTTCAAAGTATTCAGTCAATTCCTTGCCGCGAACCAGCTCCATCACAATGTAGGCCATCTCATCGTTTTCGCCATACTCATAAATGGAGATTATTTTGGGGTGTGAGAGCCGACCCGCCGCACGCGCCTCACGACGAAATCGTCCAAAGATATCTTCCGCCTCATTGGCATGAATGGACGACTTCAGTATGGTCTTAATGGCAACAGGGCGCTCAATCAGCGGATCAAACGCCTCATAAACAACGCCCATCGCTCCGCGCCCCAACTCGCCGAGGATATGATACTTGCCCAACATTTCCGGTTTCTTCATCGCATTCATTCAAAGCATACTCAACCACAGGCAGCTTGCCCAAGGCGCTAATGTAGCTGGCGCGGCGTGAATCCGCAATTGCCTGATCTGAAGCACCTCAAGCCACATCAGCGCGAATCCCCGCAAGCGTATACCCTGTTTTAGAGTAAAATCAGCGGCATCACACCCGTCCGCGTGCATTTTTCACGGACCTGCTTTCAGAAGATACCAACTGGCTTAAAATGGTTACTGTATTATTCAGCCCCGTTAGAAAAATTCAGGTCGGCCATTCGCCGGACTTCCCACTGAATCCAAGCTGTACTTTTCCAGGTAATTTATGATCAACATTCTTGTCGTTGACGATCACGCCTTGATCCGCAAAGGATTGAAGCAACTACTCGAAGATAGCCCGGATCTGAAAATCACGGGAGAAGCGGCGACTGGCATCCAGGCCATCAACATGGTGCGTGCCCAACATTTCGATTTAATGTTGCTGGACATCAACCTGCCAGACAAGCTCGGCATCGAGATACTCAAACAATTCAAGACTGAACACCCCGACCTCAAAATCATCGTATTGAGCATGTATCCTGAAGATCAGTACGGCGTACGCGCACTCAAGGCCGGCGCCATGGGCTATATCAACAAACAGAGCGCATCAGACGTGCTGCTCAAGGCTACGCGTCAAGTACTCAGCGGGAAAAAATATATCAGCGACACACTGGCTGAACAACTGCTGAACAACCTGATCGGCGAATCACAGGAATTGATGCACCAAAGTCTGTCCAACCGCGAATACCAGACGCTGTGCCTGATGGCGTCCGGAAAATCCCTGAGCGACATTTCCGAGATCATGAACCTCAGCCCCAAGACGGTGAGCGTTTACCGTGGCCGCATGCTGGCAAAGATGGGTTTTACCAACAATGCCGAAGCGATACACTATGCCATCACTCATCACCTGGTCGAATCGCAGGATTAAAATACGGCCCTTTAATGAGCGCTGTTTGCCACGTCATTGACATGAAGATGTACGATAATGGGCGCAGCCCAATCAACCTACCAGAGATTGCACCATGATGCCCTCCAATCCGTCAGAACTTGCGCGTGAAACATTAAAAATGCTGGCGCAGCGCAGGCTTCTGCCCACCCCGGACAACTACGCGAAGGTTTACGCCGAAATCAGCGGCGCACCAGCAGCGGAAAATAATAGCGCTGAAAAAGTATTGCGCAACATGGCCGACCATCTGCTTCAGTCGGACAAATCTGCCGCCAGCGGTATCGCTATAAAAAAGCTGTTGAGTGAGGAAAAATGGGAGCAATGTTTCAAGGAAATTGAAAAGGTGCTGCCTAAGCGTGAGCAAGACGGCGCCGCTGATCAGTCCTGGTCGGTTTTGATCCGCGATTTGTTACGCCAACTTGACCTCCCCCACAAGGGCTTAACCGTCTCGCGCAAAAAAGAAGGTCTGGATACCGTGCTGGCGCGATTCTCGTCCAAACCCGAGATACTGTTCGAGAAATTGGGCAATCTGATCCGCTCATGGTCGGAGTCACCCACCACGACCAACCTCGTCGAAAATACCCCTGCCCAGCCGGAAGCCGCTGTACCCGCCGTCTTGGCAGTCGCCGCGATGCCCGTCGCCGCATCACGCGCCAATAGCGATGAGAATGCAACTGAAATGCTCGGCAAGCTTGCCGAATTGCTGGCGCAGACGCTGGAAAGCACGCTCAGCGCCCAGCCTGAATTGACCGATGAGGTAAAACAACTCAGTGCCAGCGTGCGCGAAATCAAAACCCATGAGCAGATCACGGCGCTGGCCGGACGACTGCGGCACTTCTGGCTCAAGGTCGAGTTGCGCGGCGGAGATAAGGCCAAAATACAGGAAGGTCTGGTGCGTTTGTTGCGCCTGCTGGTTGAAAACGTCGGCGACCTGGTCGAAGACGAAGAATGGCTGCACGGGCAAATCAATGCCTTGCACGAGATCATAGACAACCCGATCGACAGGCATGTCATTGCCGATGCGGAACGCAGCCTGCGTGAGGCCATCATCAAACAGGGTCTGCTCAAGAAGGGCCTCAGCGATGCCAAGTCCACCCTTAAGAGCCTGATGACCACCTTTATCGACCGACTGGGTGCCATCACGGTAAGCACGGGCGACTACCACCAGAAAATCGAAGGCTACAGCCATAAAATCGCACAATCGAACAACCTCACTGAACTCAGTCATTTGCTTGACGACATCATGCAGGACACCCGCGTCATTCAGGCCAGCGCCCTGCGCTCCCACGAGGATTTGCTTGAATCGCGCAAGCAGGTGGGACAAGCCGAAGCAAAAATTGCCACGCTGGAAAAAGAGCTGGCAGAAGTCAGCGAATTGGTACAACAGGATCAGTTAACCGGCGCATTGAACCGGCGTGGTCTGGATGCCGCTTTTGAGCGCGAAACCAAACGCCTCGAACGCAGCCAGTCGCCGCTTTGCGTTGCCCTGCTCGATATTGACGACTTCAAGCGCCTCAATGACACCATGGGACATCAAGTAGGCGACCAGGCACTCGTTCATCTGTGCAACGTCATCAGGGAAGCCTTGCGCCCCGGCGATTCCGTTTCCCGCTACGGGGGTGAAGAATTTGCCATCCTGCTGCCCGAAGTGGGATTGGAAGAAGCCGCCAGCACCCTGGAGCGTCTGCAACGCGAACTCACCAAAAAATTCTTCCTATATGACAATGACCGCGTACTGGTCACGTTTAGTGCCGGTGTCGCACTATGCGCAACGGAAGAAACACAGGAAGAAGTGCTGGGGCGCGCCGACAAGGCGATGTACCAAGCCAAACGCACCGGCAAGAACCGGGTGTGTATTGCCAAGGCATGAGCCGGACAAGCCGGAACCAAATCTTGTCACGTTCTGACATCATT
This sequence comes from Gallionella sp., assembly GCA_030645775.1. Taxonomy (GTDB): domain Bacteria; phylum Pseudomonadota; class Gammaproteobacteria; order Burkholderiales; family Gallionellaceae; genus Gallionella. Next base: position 6,290 of record JAUSLX010000049.1, read on the forward strand.
AAACCTGTAAGTGACTAAATCCGGCAGTTGCATCTGATGTGGGTGCGAAAAATTCGCACATTCAGATAAGCGCGTCATGATATTGAACGCTGTTTGTCGGGTTACGCCCTTGAGGACTAACCCGACCTACAAAAAACACAAATCTTGTCACGTTCTGACATCATTAAAACTGTAAGTGACTAATTGAAGGTTATACGCTCAGAAATAACTCTGGCGCATAACCTTCACATACTGATCCTGGCAGCACCCGTTTTTGCATCCCACTCAATGTCAGGGATTTCTACCCCATCGCAAAGCGACTTCCTCACTTCTTCGGGCAGTCGCTCAACACCTTTCCTGATATGTTTTACCAGAAGATCCTTGCGCTGTTTCAATGCATCAACGGCTAACAATAGTGCGCCGGCACCAGAAAGAATAACGGCGCTTTGCGCATGCAACATAAATCGCTCTATCACAATGGGCGTTCGATCTGCGGCTTGTCCAATTTTAAGGAAACGCTAAAGAGAGGCAGATTTAAGCGTGGCCTATCGGGTGTGTGGCAAGGTATTCACGCAAAGCGGCATCGATGCGCGTTTGCCAGCCCGTGCCAGACGCGCGAAACTGCGTAACCACATCGTGCGACAAGCGAATGGTAATTCGTTCCTTTGTGACTTCCGCTTTTGGGCGGCCCACGCGAAGCAATGGTCTGACCTTTTCCCACTCTTCATCGGTGTAGGGCATGCAATCAGGATCAGACATAGCTGCTGCCGTGATGATTGCGTCCTCTTCGGGCGTTGGTAGGATAAGTGTGCGCCCGGAGCGCGTTTTAATCGTTTGCGGCATAGTATTTCACCTCTTTGTCGTTAGCCTTACGTAAGCTGATAATTCGCCGAGTGTCAGATCGGTACACGAAAGCGGTGAAGTACAGGCGATTACCAAGCGGAACCAAGGCTGAAAACCGCTCTTCACCATATTCGTAACGAGTATCTGCCCAAATCATGGCGCACTCCCAGTCCAGTTTTGACGCTTCCGCTAGCGATACACCATGTTTATCGATGTTGATTGCGTCTTTGCTTGGATCGAATGTGATATTCATGCCGTTATTGTATGCACAATAATAAATAAATCAACCATTTTAAGCGAGGCAATCTTTGTCAAATCCATCACCACATCTTCCGACATTCGTAAGTCACAGATACCAAAGCCGGGGGGACTACTTACTTATTTAATAACGGATATGTTATTATTTAACGCATGAACTACACCATCACTTATTACAGCGATGCCGTTGAAGAAGAAGTCCTTGGGCTTCCGGCTGGTTTGTTGGCGCGATACTTTAATTTAAGGAGATGCTGATTTATTCATTAAAGTTGTCATTGCGAGCGAAGCGTGGCAATCCAGTGCTTTGATCTAAAAGGGATTCTGGATTGCCACGTCGCTGCGCTCCTCGCAAAGACGATTTAATCAGCATCTCCTTAACTGACCGAATGGTCGCGACCGGTGCCAATCTGGGCGAGCCGCATACCGAAGCATTTGGCGGAGGCTTATTCGAATTGCGGCTGAAAGGCTCGGAAGGTATCGCCCGCGTGTTCTACTGCACGATGGTCAGTCGCCGCATCGTGATGTTGCACAGTTTTGTTAAAAAGACACAGAAAACTCCGCCCGCCGAGCGGCGGATTGCCGAAACCCGTTTGAAGGAGATTAAACATGCGAAGCCATGAAGAATTAAAAGCGATTGCGCTATCAAACCCCATCGTGCGCGCTGAATACGAGCGCATCGAGCGCGAAGAAATGCCGATGTTCGATGCGATTCTGGCAGCGCGCAAGGAGGCCGGATTGACGCAGGCGCAGGTAGCCGAACGCATGGGAACAAAAGCCCCTGCCATTGCCAGGCTGGAAAACGCGCTGGTGACGGGCTCGCCTTCGCCCTCTCTCGCGACGCTGCGTAAATATGCGGCGGCACTTGGCAAGACGCTGGAAATACGACTGACGTAACAACACGGATTCATCTACCGCCTTTCAGTATCCGGTAAAAATGCGCCTTGCCGATTCCACATTTTTCACAAATCTCGCGGCGATTGCGGCCATTGAATTCGCGCAAGATCGATTTGCGGCGAACTTCGCGATCTGTTTTTGCCACATAGACTGATTGCCCAGCGTAGTCGAATACTGGGGATGGGGTGTAACCGCCGCGCTCTGTAAAACCACCCAGATAACCTCGATCACCGCATCGGTTTCTTGCAAAATCGGGTTATTCCAGAACCGTATTTCGGCATCAGTCATGCTATTTCGCAGTGTACGCTGAAGCTGCCAGTCGATAATTGTGCGGTTTGTTTGAGCCTTCATCTCTACCCCATCCCCACCCCAACCCTCCCCTTGAAGGGGAGGGAGAAATACGCCGGCTCAATAAAGTTATCGCTTATGCGCCTGCCCCCGCTTTCGCGAGGATGACAGGGAATGACGGCTTAATGAATTATCTGGGTTAAAGGGAATGCCGTGTTCGACGCATCAGCACCGTCTCGTTGCTCATTATCATGGGGTATTTATCCGCATCCGCTACCCATTTTAAAAAATAACCCTAAAGTATTTTCGCCCTGCACCGATAACTGGACTAACGGCGGTTGATAAGCCTGCAGCAAATGGCAAACCAAAGTAAACGGCAATCGAGCCGAACCTAGATACTACTTAAGGAGATTAAAATGCCCTCATTTATCAATACCAACATGGCGTCGCTGAATGCACAGCGCAATCTGAACACTTCGCAAACAGCGCAAAATGACGCTTTGCAGCGTTTGTCTTCCGGCATGCGCATCAACAGCGCCAAGGACGATGCAGCAGGACTGGCGATTTCCAGCCGGATGTCTTCGCAAATCGCCGGTTCCAATCAGGCTATCCGCAACGCCAACGACGGTATCTCCCTGGCACAAACCGCTGAAGGCGATTTGAGCCAGATCAGCAACAACCTGCAGCGTATGCGTGACCTCGCCGTACAAGCTTCCAACGCCACTAATTCCGCTTCCGACCGCGCCGCGCTGAATGCCGAAGTGCAATCGCTGGCTCAGGAAATTGACCGCGTCTCGCAAAACTCCTCTTTCAACGGCGTCAAGCTGCTGGACGGTTCGTTCACTGCACAGAATTTCCAGGTCGGCGCCAATGCCACCACTAACGACAGCGTCCAGATCGCCTCGATTTCCAGCGCCCGCATCTCGCAACTGGGTGGTGTAGGTGCAACGACATCCTCCACCGTAACCGGAACCGCCGTAACCGCTGCACTCACTGCCGGTGCCCTGACGCTGAACGGCACCCAGGTAGGCGCATCGACAGTCGGTGCCTTGCCCGGCCAAAGTGCTGCCAGCGCCGCCTCCGTGGCAACCGCCATCAATGCCGTCAGCGGCACATCCGGTGTTACCGCCACGGCAAATGCAACATCATTAAATGCCGTTGCAGCGACCAACTTTGGTTCCGTTTCCGCAGGCGCTTTCAGCATCAACGGCATCAATGTGGGTGCAATCGCTGCGGGTGGTAACGCAATTGGCCAGGGAGCCAACACAGCCGCCGCGATCAATCTGGTTTCCGCTCAATCGGGTGTGACGGCTACTGCAAATACACAGACTGGTGTTGTATCGTTAAGCGCAGCGGATGGACGTGACATTACCATTGCTTCGGCACTAGCCGCACAGTCATCAACTGCAGGCCCGACAGCAGCATCCTTTGTTGCTGGTGTTCTGACAAAAACCGGCTTGACCATCGGTACCGGCGCAACCGCAGCATCAACAGCGGGTGCTGTCACCGCTTCTGATCTGGCTGTAGCAGGCACACGTACCATTAGTGCTTCGCAAGGTACTGTTGCGGCCAATACCATAAGCGTTACAACCGCATCAGGAACCTATGCCCTGGGCGCAATCGACTTAACGGGGACGGCTAATCAAAATGCAGCCAATATCTCTGCCGCAATTAATGCCGCTACCGGCGCAACTGTAACTTCTGTTGCTACCAACGTAGTCACATCAGCCATTGCTTTCAAGCTTGACGTGATGGGCATCGCAGCAGACTCTGCAACTTCAGTAGCCAATCAGGCCACTGCACTTGCCCAATTTGGTGCAGCGAGTGCGGCTGGTTTGATCGGCTCCCAAACATTTACCGCAACATCACCCGTTGCAGCGACCGCCGCAACCAACCGCGGCACTGTCACCCTGAGCAGCAATAACGCAGCGGGTATCGTACTGAGCGGTGGCGCGGTGGCCAGCGGCGGATTTACTGCAGGCACGACTGCTGCAACCACCGTATCCAACGTATCAGCCATCTCAGCTGTGAATATTTCAACTGCAGCCGGTGCGACAGCCGCCCTGTCCGCGATCGACGGTGCGCTGGCTACGGTGAACAGCTCGCGCGCTTCGCTGGGTGCGTATCAAAACCGTTTCGCTTCGGTGGTATCCAGCTTGCAAACCACATCGGAGAACCTGACTGCCTCACGCAGCCGGATTCAGGATACCGACTTTGCCGCAGAGACTGCTTCCCTGTCTCGTGCACAAATCCTGCAACAAGCCGGTACCGCGATGCTGGCACAGGCGAACCAGTTGCCTAACCAGGTGATGACCCTGTTGCGTTAAGCATTGAAAATGTAACCCCATCCCGGCCGGAATTTGCATAAAATACCGTCCGGGATTTTCCGATTATTAAGGAGAGGCAAAATGCTTATCCAGAACACCAGTTCCATGACTCAACCGGTAAGGTTGACCAGTGACACAGCAGCCGCTGCGCCCGCTGTAATCAGCACGCCTGTTGTTACCTCAGGAACACAGACAGAAAAACCGGACGCGCCGGTCAGGCAGGCGGAGAAGCCGCTTACTGACACCCAGATGCAGGAAACGCTGGATCACATCAACGCCGCGTTGCTCAATGCCAATATAAATATCCAGTTCAATGTGGGTGCCAACGGCCAGAAAGCCGTGCTCAAACTGATAGACACACAAACCGGCGAGGTCATCCGTCAGTTTCCCACCGATGCGGCCTTGTCGATATCGCGCTCCATAGAACAATTTCAGCAGGGCTTATTGCTGAATCAAAAAGCATAACCCCATCATGGCCACTACTTCAGGCGTCAGTTCATCGGTTACCAGCGGTCTTGATGTCAATGCGCTGGTCAGCCAGCTAATGACGGTCGAACAGCAGCCGCTTGCCAAGCTGGATAAACAGGAAGCCAGCTATCAGGCGAAGCTTTCTGCGTTCGGTTCGATCAAAGGGGCCGTGGCCAGCTTTCAGAGCACGATGCGCACCCTGAGCAATGCCGGCAGTTTCCGCACCGTCACCGCCACCGCCTCCGATACCTCGGTGATGTCGGCTACCGCCCTGACCAGCGCCCTGCCGGGTAGCTATTCCGTAGAAGTGAGCAGCCTGGCCCAGTCCCAGAAATTGGTCGCTGCAGGTCAGTCCAGTGTAGGCACTGCCATCGGCACGGGCGCGACCACCACGCTGTCGTTTGATCTCGGCACCATCGCCGGCACCCTGACCAACGGCAAATATGAAGCGGGCGCGACCTTCAACACGGCCGGCGGCGGGGTCAAGACGGTCACTATAGACAGCAGCAACAATTCGCTGCAGGGCATGCGCGATGCCATCAATGCCGCCGGCATAGGCGTGACCGCCAGCATCATCAATGACGGCAGTGCCACGCCCTACCGCCTGGTACTGAGCTCGGACAACATGGGCGCTGCCAACAGTCTGAAGATTTCCGCGACCGGCGATGCCACGGTCAGCGCCTTGCTGGCAAACGATCCGACTGCCGGTGCCACCACCGGTGCGCTGGGACAAAACCTGTCCGAAACCGTCAGCGCGCTCAATGCAGCAATGAAGGTAAACGGTATCGACATCAGCAAGGCATCGAATACCGTGTCGGATGTCATTTCCGGCGTCACGCTCAATCTGACCAAACTGACCACCGTGCCCGTCACGCTGACCGTCGCCCAGGATACCGCTGCAACGGCCAAAGCCGTGAATGATTTTGTCGCCTCCTACAACGAACTGAGCAAGACCCTGACGGAGCTTTCTTCCTATAATGCCGCCACCAAGAAGGGTGCCACCTTGCAGGGGGATGCCACGATACGCAACCTGCAGAGCAAGTTGCGCGACATGCTGAACACGACGGGGACAGGCGCGCTGACCAGCCTGTCGCAAATCGGCGTCACCTTTCAGCGTGATGGTTCGCTGGCCGTGGACAGCAGCAAACTGAACTCGGCCATGCAGAGTAATTTCAGCGATATCGCAGGCCTGTTCGCCGCTACCGGCAAAGCCTCGGACAGTCTGGTGACCTATAACGCATCCGGCACCCAAACCAAACCGGGCAGCTATGCGCTGAGTGTCACGCAACTCGCTACCCAGGGCAACGAGACCGGCACGGCAGCACCCAGCTTAACCATAGACGCCACCAACGACACGCTGGTGATGAACATCAACGGCGTCAATACTACGATTACGCTGACTTCCCAGACCTATGCCAGCGCGCTGGCACTGGCCAGTGAAATTCAATCCAAACTCAACAGTGCTACTGAATTGTCGGGTGCGGGCCTATCCGTTTCGGCCTCGGTCGATGCGGGCAAGATCAGCGTCACCTCCAACAGCTATGGCGCCACTTCCAGTGTGGTGGCCACTTCCGGCAATGGCTTGAGCAATATTTTCGGTGCGGCAATTTCAACCACGGGCGTAGATGCCGCCGGCACCATCAACGGCGTAAACGCAACCGGCAGCGGGCAGACGCTGACAGCTGCCGACAGCGAAGCACTGGGCCTGTCCGTGCTGATCAACGGCGGCGCACTGGGTGCCCGCGGCACGGTCAGCTATACCCAGGGCTATGCCTACACACTGAACAACTTTTCCACTTCCGTGCTGGCCAGCGATGGCTCGCTCAGTTCCAGCACCGATGAAATCAATACCTCCATCAAGAGCCTGGCGGCGCGGCGCACCGCACTGCAACACCGACTGGTCGGTATCGAGGCGCGCTACCGGGCACAATTTACCGCACTGGATCAAATGCTGGCCAGCATGAACACCACCAGCACTTTCCTGACCCAGCAACTCGCTGGCATGTCCAACAATAACGCGTAACGAGGGGAAATACATGTACGCAAAAGCTGCAATCAGCGCATATAACAAGGTCGGCGTCGAATCCGGCGTCACGGCGGCCGACCCGCACAAACTGATTTCCATGCTGTATCAGGGCGCGATGCTGGCGATTGCCAATGCGAAAAACGGCATCCTGCGCAAAGACATCGCTGCCAAAGGCAAAGCCATCTCCCATGCCATTCTGATCATCGACAGCGGCCTGAATGCCAGTCTGAACAAGGAAGTGGGCGGCCCGCTGGCACTCAACCTGTCCGCTTTATATGATTACATGAGCACGCGCCTGCTGGTCGCCAACATGAACAACGACATGGAGGCACTGGATGAAGTATCGCGCCTGCTGACGGACTTGAAGGAAGCCTGGGAAAGCATACGCCAGCCGGCAGCCTTGCCCGCCGTCCCGTCTGCACAAGCTGCCCAGCCTGAACGACTGGTTTACGCAAGGGGCTAACACCGTGAACACCGTCATCAGCGATTACGAATCTCTCTCCAGCCTAACCAGTCAGATGCGTACCGCAGCGACTGAGGGCGAGTGGGACAGACTGATAGCCCTGGAACAACAGTGCGGCCGTCATGTAGAGCGCATGAAAGCGGTGAGTGAAAAATCCCTGCCGGACGAAACAGCCCGGCAATACAAGATACAACTCATCAAGAAAATTCTCGCTGACGATGCCGCGATACGCAATCGCACCGAAAGCTGGATGGTGCAACTGCAAGGCATTATGCAAAGCAATCGTCAGGAACAGCGCCTGAGCAAGACGTATGGGGCAATGTAGAGAAGGACTGAGGACTGGCTGGATTGCCACCTGCCACACTTTGTTCGCGGCTAAGGGCTGCTCCTTACAAAGACAATTTAATCAGCGTTTTCCTAAGCCGGACAAGCCGGAACCAAA
>JAUSLX010000055.1 GCA_030645775.1 Gallionella sp.
CCGACCAGTAAGGTGTTCTGTGCATAAGAAATAAGGAAGATACACTCAGATTCGGACTACCGATAATTCTAAACGGAATATATAGATATATCTATGCCTAGGCCTATGTTTGCGGGGGATTATTTTCATAATTCTGGACAACTATAAATCCAACGCTTAAACTTGCCCCGTTTGCGTAACGTGAAAATATAAGGATTAAATAATGAGCTTACTTCTGGCAGGTTTGACCGTATTGGTAATTGGTGACAGCCATCTGGCAACCAAGGATTATTTGATTACCACCTTGCATGATGAGTTGATGCTGCAGGGTGCCAAGGTTTACTCGTACGGCGCATGTGGCACGCCCTCCGGTGCGTGGATGAAAACAATACAACCGCCGTGTGGCAGTGCTTTCAGGCTGGATAATGGCCCCTTGAGAATTCGTGCGGGTGAAGCGGGATCCACCAAGCCCTTGCCCGAATTGGTTAACTTGCATCACCCTGATTTGATCGTGGTAGTTAACGGCGATACCATGGCCGGCTATAAGAGTGCCAGCCTGCCTAAAACATGGATATGGAATGAAGTCAGTACCCTGACCAAGGGTATCAAGGCCAGCGGCGCCAGTTGCGTGTGGGTGGGGCCTGCGTGGGGGAATGAGGGCGGCAAAAATGGCAAGAATTTTCCGCGCGTAAAGGAAATGTCTGAATACCTCGCGGATATTGTTTCGCCGTGTATTTATATCAATTCTCTGGCAATGTCCAAGCCGGGCGAATGGGGTACGCTCCACGGTGACGGGCAGCATTTTACCAAAGCCGGTTATCAAGCCTGGGGTAGTGCGATTTCCCGAGTCATAGTTTCGTCTGACATTTTACAAAAAATCAAACACTGAGGCTGACATGAGAAATATCGCTCGTCGTCTGGTCGGATTTTTACTGGCAGGTATTTGTACTGGTTCAGCGCTTGTCCATGCGGAACCACAACTTTATGAAACCGGGCCGTCGGAAGAATCGTCCTATGTCCGCTTCGTGAATGCGACGGAACAGGATATTGCGATCATTTCATCGAAAGGCTCTGCGAAAGTTGAGCTGACTGCACAGGCAGAAGGGCGTGCGTCACGCTTTTTCCCAGTCAAATCCGGCTCAAAATTGTCTGCGACGATTCAGAGCGACAAGCGTAAAGTTTCGGTAGATGTGGTGGGGAAACCGTGGGAATACATCACTATTGCCATCGTGCCCAGTGGTCTTGGACGCGTCAAAACAATGCTGGTAAGAGAGACTCCGACAGATTTTAATGCCATGCGCTCGTCACTGGCGTTGTTTAATCTGGATGCGAAGTGCCGCGGCGCGGCCATGCAGGGCGGCGCTAAAAACGTCACCATACTGGACAAAGTGCAGCCGTTCTCCGTGCAACGTCGTCTGGTCAATCCCATCAAGTTGACTGCCACCATTGCCTGTGCAGGGCAAGCTGCGGGTACGGCAGTTGACCTGTCACAGCTTCAGGCGGGCGAACGTTATAGCGTCTTTTTGCTGACGCTGAAAAATACCCGGCAAACATTTTTCGTACGCGACGCCAATTAATCCTGGCAACCATGGCTGAGGTGGATGCAGGTGCGAATTTATTCGCATAAACATAGCGTTGCTTGCGAACATTGATAGGGCGATCTCCGTCTGTTCTGCCTGAAGCGGACAGATATGCGAGGGCCACTTGAGAATTTTTAGTAAACCGCATTATCACGGAGTCCCTGCTTATGGTATTCGCGTCTCTTGAGTTTTTGACGCTTTTTTTGCCGGTTTTTTTCGCGTTCTACTTTCTTACCCCGCCACGATTTCGCAATCACACGTTATTGTTCGGAAGCTGGTTGTTCTATGCCTGGTGGACGCCAAAATTCCTGATTCTGATTATTGCCTTGACTATAGTCACTTGGTTGGCGGCGATATTGATCGACAAGTCAACCTCTGAAAAGTATAAAACACGCATGATGGCAGGTGCGATCCTGGTGAATCTGGCCAGTCTGGCCTGGTACAAATACGCCAATGTCGTGGTGCAGTCCCTCAATGATCTGTTTGGCAGTAAAGATCATCCGTTTATTGCATGGGAGACAATCTTCCTGCCTATCGCGCTCTCCTTTACCGTGTTGCATGCCATTTCCTATCTGGTTGATGTGCGGCGCGGTACGGTTCAGGCGCAATATAAATTAAGCTTTTTCAGCGCCTACATCGCCATGTTCCCCCATCTGATTGCCGGGCCTATCGTTCGCTACAAGGTGATCGAGAAAGAGCTCAGGGAACGCTTCCTGTCTGTGGAAGAATTCGCATCCGGGGTGCGCTTGTTCATGATCGGCTTTGCGATGAAGGTACTGATTGCCGACCCGCTGTCCCCCCTGGTTACACTGGTTTTCAAACAATCCGCACCTTCATTGATTGATTCCTGGATAGGGTGCGGCGCCTATACCATACAGCTGTACTTCGATTTTGCCGGCTACAGTTTGATGGCGATCGGCCTGGGGCTGATGTTGGGTTTCAAATTCCAGAATAACTTCAACAATCCCTATCTTGCCGTATCCATACAGGATTTCTGGCGGCGTTGGCATATGACGCTATCTTCCTGGCTGCGTGATTATTTGTATATTTCATTGCTGGGGGGCAATCGCAGCAGCGAGAGGCGCACTTACATCAACCTGATGCTGACCATGGCGATCGGCGGTCTGTGGCACGGCGGGGAGAGCTGGAATTTCCTGATTTGGGGCATTATTCACGGCGCAGCGCTCTGCACCGCGCGCGCCTATAACGCCAGGGGTTATTCCATGCCTGATTTCTTTTCGCGCCTGCTGACCCTGATTGTCGTGATGCTGGCGTGGACGGTGTTTCGCGCAGCCGATTTTTCTGCTGCGATAACCATGTGGGGCGGACAGTTCGGTTTTAACGGTATGGCGATGGGCGATGAAGTTGCGCTGGCCTTGCGCCCGACGATTTACGCCTCTTTCATATTGGGCATTGTCTGCATCATTTATCCAGCGACGCGCATCGCACAAACCGGCTGGTGGATATTCAGCAATAGCCTGTGGCGCGCAACCTGGCCGGTGCTGGCATTCGCCTATGCGCTGATCGTGCTGACGGGTCAACAGTCTCCTCCGTTCCTGTATTTTCAGTTTTAACAGGGTGTAACCATGCTGATAAAACGTAACTATCTGATTTTACTGCCTGCACTGGCATTCGCTTTTTTGTTGATTGCAGGTTTTATCGTGTCTTTTATGTCGCTCAAGGCTGTGCCTGGCGAAGACTGGGTTGAACTGAGGAAGCAGGACAACATCCTGAGCGGTGAATCAACGCGGCGTTTTACCAAGTTGCTCAATCAGCATTTCGTGCTGGGCAGCACATTCAACCAGATTGAGCGCGGTATGCTGTGGAATCTGACGGGAGATTTAGGCCCCGGTGTGCGTGCGGGTTGCCCTGAATGGCTATTTTTGGCAGATGAGTTAACGCTGCATCCGGACAGAAATAATTCGGCCCAATTCCGGGCTGCACTGGCGACGCAACTCGCAAGCCGCCTAAAGGAACGCGGCATCAAGTTGCTCATGGTCGTCGTGCCGGATAAGACGCGCATCGAAAGCGCGCATCTTTGCGGACTCAAGCGCTCCGTGCTGTTTGATAAACGTATCGTGAACTGGCTGGCACAGCTGCAGCCGCACGGTATTGAAACCCTGAACCTGACTGCCGTGCTGGATAGCACGCCGGGAGAGCGTTATTACCGTACCGATACCCACTGGAATGAAACGGGTGCGTATGCCGCTGCGAAGACGGTTGCATCCAGCCTGAGTGATCTCCAATGGGCTGCCCTCGCGGCAGGCGGTACGCTGCCGGAGGCCGCGCGTATCGAGCGCTCCGGTGATCTGGTGCATCTGGCAGGGCTGGATGGCCTGCCTGGATTTTTGCGACCCGGGATGGAACGGGTACAGGTCACGAAAGTTGCGCCGATTACCGTAGAAAGTGATGACTTGTTTGGTGATGCCGGCTTGCCTGCCATTGCGCTGATCGGCACATCCTATTCACGCAATAGTAATTTCGTACCGTTTCTGGAGCATAAGCTGGGCGAACCCGTGGCTAATCTGGCTAAAGACGGCGGCGATTTTTCGGGCGCCGCCACGGCCTTTTTCGCCGGAGCGACGTTCCGCGATAATCCCCCCAGGACGATAATCTGGGAAATTCCTGAACGCGTGATCGAAATGCCAATCAAGGATGCCGAACGTCAGTGGCTGGAGACGCTTACCAAGGCCGGTTTGTAGCGACTCCCCCTGGTAGCTTTGCAACCAGGGGAAACGCTATCCAGTTTTTGTCGTTCCTGTTTTCGACCAGCCAATTTCGGGGGCAGGCGGGAACGCACGAGGCCATGAATACTCACCAGGCCGTTCCGCGAAATTTGGCTTCGCCTGTTTTACGGAGACGAAATCGGCATCGCCTTAATACTGTGAGTAAGGCGTCACCGGATCAGGGCGCATCTTGACCTGGCCTGTTTCCGGGCTAAACATATACCTCAAATAAAACAACAGCGAATTGGGTGCGTAGTAAGCCGAGCGTTCCATGTTGAAGCGTCCGCCGAGCGCGAAGTTCGGCGTGAGCCGATATTCGGTGGCTGCGCGCACGCCATAGCCATATCCGCCCCCGGTGCCCCCGCCATAGATCGCTTGAGGATACCCTTTGGGGAAGAGCCCGCCGGCGGCGGCCGCTGCCGCAAGTGCCTGCAAACCTGGGTCGGTCGGGTAGAAGACGGCGGCATCTTCGTTGCTGCGTGAATAGGACAAGTTGAGCCTGATCTGGTAGGAAAGCAGATCTTCGCGACCGATTAACTCGATAGGCAGGCTGAAGCTGAGGCTGCTCTGCGGGCTGTAATAGCCGCCGTGACCATAGGTGTAGTAGGCTTGATTTTCTGAATGACGTGTGTAATTGGCATTTAATCCTACGTTCAGGATCATGTCGTCGGTGCTGTAAACATCCTGATCAAGTGCAGCGCGCAAATACAGGCGATCGTTATTCAAGACGTTCTTGCCGCGCAGCAGTCCGTAGGAGGCCATCGTCGATACGTTGAAGTCCTTGAGGGTGGTGGACATATAGAGTGTCAGACCCGTATTGGTGACGCCGCCCCATGTCGTGTTCGTTGCCGGGTCTTTGGCGCCCGCATAAGAGAGCAGTGAGCCTGTATGAGGTCTGCGTGAGAGGGTAAGCGAGTAACTTAAGCGCCCCACGTCACCTCCCTTGCGCAGACCGCCCACCACGTTGCTGACCGGGAAGCCTATGCCGACAACGCCGATGTCCGCTTTTACGGATTCCTGCTCATAGCCGAAGCCTATGGACGTACCCGTAGCCTTTTGCGGTATGGGTTGGGTTGGAAATCCATAGGCCTGAATCTGCCCGAATAAGGCCGAGTCGTTATAGGCGGATGGCAGTGTGCCGGCATCGATGTTGACCAGATCAACCTGTACGGTTCCATGCGCTTCATATCCGATCGGAAAGCGGGCGCGTAGCGGGATTTCTGTCGCGTTATAAGTGGATGTTCCGCTGCTGGCTGTTTTTGACTGTATATCCAGTCCCGCCTCTATCTTTGCCGAACGCCGCGAAGCGATGCTCTCCATTTCCTGTTCGGCCACGGTTGCCGCACTATTGGCCACATATTTCTTTGTGGCGACGTCGCTTGCCAGGGCGGAACGGTAAATCTTGTCACTTTCTTTTGTGCTTGCCAGTGCGGGTGCGACGCGGCTTGTTTTGCTTATGCGGGAGCCCGTGGCCATGCGCTGGGCAGGCAGCAAATCGAGCAATACATCTGTATCCTGCTCAACCAGCTTGACGGCCTTGGTTTCTGCAACGACGGGTTTCTGAGCCTGCTCCTGTGTCTTCTGGTAATAGTTCATCGCCCGGTTGTACTTGCCTTCGGAACGCGCAATATTTCCGGCCTGCATCAAGACATCCGTGTTCTCGGGGAAACGGTTCAGCAAATCGTTGATAGTGAGTTTCGCACCCGCATGATCTCCCATGTTTTGCTGGAGTCTGGCAACCCGCAAACGCATATCTATGTCGTCACCTGTCGTCAGGGCAAGCAGTTCCTGTATTTCGCCTTGCGCCTGGGGGTTCTGTTTTGCCTGGTAGTAGGCATAGGCAAGATCCCAGCGTATGCTCAGATCATTCGGATAGAGCGCTTTTTCCTGTTCCAGCAGCGGTATTGCGTTTTCAGGTAATTCCGAACGTGCAAAATAAGTCCGGTGATACTTGAAATAGTCGGCGTTGCTCAGTTGACCTGTATTGAGCACGGTATCGGCAAGTTGTTGTGCCTGTTCGATTTTGCCCGCTTTCATCAGTTTGTCGAATTGCCTGCCCGCCATCGCAAATTCAATATCCTGGAGGGTGGTCTGGTATTTCCGGGTGGTGACATCCGTGCCTTCCGGAATGCGTAACGAGGGCAGGTATGCGGCGAGTTCCTGATCCTGTTTGGCGCGGTTGAGCAGGGAAGCAAAATATACTTGTGTGCCAAGCGGCACAGGTTGAGGCAGCTTGCGCATCGCACTGAGCCCCTGCTTCTGCAAGTCGAGTCCGAACCACCCTTCAGCGACTTGTTCTGTCGCCGAATAGTTGTTGCGTGCCTGGGTTTCAACGATGGACATGATGCGTATGGCTTCTTTGCGATTGCCCTGGGCAAGCATGCTTTCGGCTTGCTGGAAATGATATTGAATCAGGGCGCGATTCCATGTTTCACGCATGGATTTAGTCATTTCCGCATCAGGAATTTTGGCAAGACTGTCAAGACCGCCGGCATAGTCATTCAGACTGATCAGTACCAGGGCGCGAACATAGTGCATGTCCGGGTCTTTGGGAGACAGGGCTGCGCCCTCCTGAAGCACCTGTATGGCGAGTGGCGTGAGATTCAGGCTGACATACAACTTGGCCAGCGAAAACCGCACCCATGCATTCCTGGGAGCAAGCACGAGCGCCATTTCCAGCGCCTGAACCGCGTGGCTGGGGCGATGTGCGGCTATATACAAGTCCGCCTCTTCCCTCAGCAATCCGGCATGGTTTTCAGGATTCTGGTTCAACTCATCCGGATAGGTCTGGAAAACCCGTTCCAGCAGTTCCAGCGCTTCCGCACTGCGCTGAGTGCGCGTCAGCAAGCTGGTCAATCCGCGTATCGCAGCAACGTTGTAACCCTCCTTGCTCAGAACCTGCCGATACAGGCGTTCAGCTTCGACGAGATCGTTGTCGGCCGCTTTGATGTTGCCCAGCAATGCCAGTGCATGAGGATCTTCAGGTTGCAGGAGCAGCGCCTGCTGAATGGCGGCCTCCGCTCCACGCAGCTGGTTTTCTTCCAGAAGCTCGTCGGCCAGGCGTATGTTTTTCCAGAATCCTGCTGTGGTGACCAGACTGGTCCATTTTCCGATGCCATCTTCATCCGATACGCGCAGGGCCTGTTTAAACCAGTCTTCGGCTTCAGCCTGCTTGCCCTGTCTTAGTTTAATCATGCCCAGCCCGCCCAATATTTCCGGATCCTGCGGCCTGCGCTTGAGCAAGGCCGTCAAGGAGGTTGCAGCGAGCTCCAGATTGCCATCCTCCAGCGCATCCAGTGCTTCGCTACGCGCAACAATGTCCGGATCAACGGGTTTGCTGATGATTTCCACAACAACGGGTTCTGCGGCAACGGGCTGCTTGACGAGCACTGGCTCGACTATTTTTGGCGGATTGACGATGGGCTGCTCGACTATGACAGGTGCTTTGCCGGCTGCGCGTGGCTGTTTTATGGCGGGTTTGGTTGCCGTTACCTTGGGCACGGAAGCAACTATCTTTTCACTTGGTGTCGGTTTGGGTGCGACTTTATTTATGGTGGGCGCGGTTTTTTGCACCTGCGTGGACTTGGTTTCAGTCGGTGCTATTTTTTGAGGTTTTGCCGGCGTGTTGTCAATTGCGGCAAGGGTCGCCGGTTTGGGAGCCAGACGCTGTGCCGCAATATTCTTTTGGGAGTCGCCCAATAATTCGATCATTTCCCTGTCATTGGGATACGCGCTCAGGAAATTTCTAATGGCAGTCAGCTTGTTGGCATTGTCGGGGTAGCGATACAAGTCCCGTCGCCAGTTATCCTGCAGGCGTTGCGTATTGACATTGGCGCTTTTGGATAATTCTTCATAGCCACGAATGGCTGAGGACAGATGTTCAGGGTGATTTGCCTGTAATTCATGCTGGATCAAACGATAACGCGAATCGCCTGTTTCCTTGTATAAGGCTGGAAGTTCATTTTGTGCCCGGATAAAGCCTGCTTTTGTTGAGCCTAGCAGGCGATAGTATTCCACGCCCATTTCACCTCTGGGGGGTTTCCCGGGGAACATTTGCATAAGCAATTTTTGCGCCTCGGCGGTTTTGCCAGCCTGCGCCAGCGAGCGCATGTCTTCCAGCTGGTTTCTGTCCGTGGTTGCCAGCCGATAGGAGGCACTTAATTCCTGAGTGAGCGCACCGTTTGGTGCCGTTTTTTCTAGCGCGTTTAAATAGACCCGCGCCTCGGCGTGATTGCCCGCCGTCAGCTCGATATTGCCCAGCATGAACAAAGCCTCTTGCGAGTTGGGTTCAATCAGGATCAGCTTCTGCAACAAATTTTTTGCGAGATCAGGCCGGTCTTTTGCGGCCCATTTTTTTGCGCCGCGCAACAGAAAGTCAGTCGATTGATCTGGCGCTGTGGCGGCGAGTGCAGGTGCGGAAATTATCCCGGCGATGACGAGAACAATCGATAAGGTGCGTAATTTTATGGGCATGTGGACATCCAGCGCGGGGTAAGGTTTCCATTTAAATCAAAGCGGTATAAGTTGTCGTGCCAACCCAGCGCGTACAAGCTTAATACCTGACTGTAATAACTGTCTTCTGGTATGGGGTGCGCTGCAATGCGCAGCAATTGTTCGTCAACTGCCTTCTTCATGCCTGCCGCTTGCAGGAAGGGCACCATGACGGCAGAAAAACCGCTCGGCCCCGGATTGTTTGCGACACCCGTCAATATATTGATGGATTCTGGAGGCCAGCCATGGCTGGCCACAAATCGCGCCATGGGTTTTAACGCATCCAGCAATACGCGCCGATCAGCATCTTCCGGGTTCAGCATGCCTGCCCACAAATAGACGCGAATGGCATTATAAGAACCAAGGCCGCGCCGTTCGTCACCTTCATCAAGTATGAAGCCCCGGTTGTAGTCGTAAATTGCCCATTCAGGCGCATAGCCCTCGGGCGCAGAGTCTACTATTAATCGCCGCGAAGAGTTAAGCAATGATGCCCAGCGCGGGTCTTTGCTGTGCGTCACAAACCAGCGCATTAATTGCAGGGGTACATAACTCGGGTTTAAGCGCACCCGTGTTGCAGAGGGTGTGAAGCCGATTGCACCCGGCAATAGCACCTGGCCCAACCCGGGAACTTCCCGGGTCTCTGTTGTCAGGATGCGGTTGGCCAAGAGCGAAGAGAGTGCAATGAGTCGGCGATCAGCCCACAGCCTGCCTGCTTCTCCCAGGGTGTAAGCCATCCACAGATCGGCATCCGAGGCAGAATTTTCATCCATCACTCCTCTGGCCTGCTCATCTTCGCCACCCCACTGCCAGGATGGCAGACGCATCATCAGGTCGTAGGCTGCCAGATTTTTTTCGGACCAGTTCAACAGCTTGTCAAACATGGCACGATCATTGGCCACGAGTGAGAAAAACAGCGCATAGGCCTGTCCTTCAGAGGTGGTTATCATGGCATCCGAGATGCTATCCACCACGCGCCCGTCTTCGTTGATAAGATTTTTTTTGAACGCATCCCAGGCCGGCCAGGGTTTTTCGCAGTTCGACGGTGCGGCATGAGCCGCCGGGAATGCGCTCAGACTGAGTATCAGTATGAGACTCAGGCAGCGTAGCGTTCTGTGAATAAACTTTGAATCAAATATCATTCAATGACGGCCTTGATGTTGGCTATTAAGACGCGCAACAAAGAGTTGATGAGATAAAAATCGCATGGCCTTCAACCGTATCCATGGCTGTGGCTGTTGAGTCGGTTGTTTTCGGTGTTTTTTGTCCAACCGCATGCGCTGGTTATTGTCGAAAATACGACATGCTGCTGTCCCTGAAAAATCGTAATAATTTACAACAGCGAATACTACGCAACGTAGGAAGACTTTGCAACGCGCCATGTTGCTATCGCTCCAGGACAGAGGAATTTAGCGTAAAAACAAGTTGTATGCTCCGCAACGGCATGGATGATGGTCTTTTTCGGATTTCAGCAAGTTGAGCTGTGCCAAATGCGCCTGCAAGTTAGAATGTGCGTCCTATCGGTCTATCGAATTCAGCACGTGAACCAAGCCAAAAATTACTACTGGCGTATCGCCGGATTTTATTTTTTCTATTACGCCTTCATAGGGATGTTTGCGCCCTACTGGAGCTTGTACCTTCAGTCCATACACTTCAGTGCGGTCGAAATTGCCATCCTGATGTCGGTGCAACCAGTGATGCGTATGCTGGCGCCCAACCTGTGGGGCTGGCTGGCGGACCATACCGGCAAGCGCCTGCTGGTGGTGCAAATTGCAGCCATGCTGAGCGCGGTGTTTTACCTGGGTGTGTTCATGACCACCAGTTTCTGGGGCATGTTCCTGGTGCTGGGGCTGATGAGTTTCTTCTGGAGCGCCTCCATGCCGTTGGTTGAAGCGACTACGCTCAGCTATCTGGGTAAGCATGCCACGCGCTATGGGCGCATCCGCTCCTGGGGTTCGGTGGGATTTATTGTTGCCGTGGTCGGACTGGGCTATGCCTTCGATTACATCGCCATTGCCTGGCTGCTGTGGGCCGGCCTGATCTGCGAGTTGGGTATTCTGATTTTTTCGCGGCAGATTCCCGATACCCCCGTGCGACCTCATCACACCGACCATCAGTCGATCAGGAAAATCATGTGTCAGCCGCGTGTGCTGGCGTTGTTTGGCGCATGTTTTTTGATGTCGGTTGCGCACGGCCCCTACTACACTTTTTTTTCGATTTATCTGGTCGAGCACGGCTATGCCAAGAGTGCAGTCGGTGCGCTGTGGGCGCTGGGCGTGATTTGCGAAATTGCCGTGTTTTTCCTGATGCCCAGACTGATGCTTCGTTACGGGTTTACCCGTATTCTGGTAGCCAGCTTCGCGCTCGCCGTGGTGCGCTTCATGCTGATAGGCTGGGGAGTGGATGTTTTATTGTTGCTGCTCATCGCACAAGTGCTGCACGCCGCAACCTTTGGCGCGTATCACGCTGCCTCGGTGGGTTTGGTGCATGAATTTTTTCAGGGGCGACATCAATCCAAGGGTCAGGCTTTGTTCGGCAGCCTGACTTATGGTGCAGGCGGCATGTTGGGCGGACTGGCCAGCGGCCCGATCTGGCAATATTACGGCGCGACCGTATTGTATTCGTGCAGTGCCGTCATGGCATTAATGGGGTTGCTGCTGATGATGTGGAAGCTAGGTATGGCGAACACTGAAATAGCTGTTCAGGTTGAGTAGAACGCAAGATATGGGTTATGCTCAAGATGGTATTGCGCTTTGAGTCAGGGCGAACGTCATTTTTTGAAATTTAAGCCGCATCATTTGGAGTGTCATCGTTGAATCGCTCTGTTGAACAGGATGAATCAGGTAGCCATCTTCGCACGCCGAGAGCGCCGGTCGGGCACACCATAGGTGACCGGAGGGCCGTGCCCCGGCCGAGCCGCGAGCGCAGGAGTGCAGGCGAGGCGACCGGGAGCAACCCGGCCTACCCCGTGATGGAGAGTCCTGTTGCGCATACACCAGACCCGCGGCAAAAAATGCCCTATTGGTCGGCATACCTGAGCTGGCTGGGGCAGCAAGTAAAACAGGCGGCACAAGTGCCGCGCTGGTTGGGTGTGCTTGCCAGACCAGAAACATCGAGAAAGGCTCGCGATACCTTGGGGCGCAGGGCGGGAGCAAGCAGTGTTGAGGCGCGCTACCAGGTAAGGCGTCCCAATGGCGACAGACGGATGAGCCCCGAGCAACGTCGCGTGCTGCTGGAGCAGTCGCCTGCCCAGGTTGCCTTGAAGGAAACAACCAAGGGTCTGGACTATACCATCCGGCTTGGGGCACATCTGAAACAGGCCAGCCTGAGAAAATTGGGTGTTAGCGTCGCTCCTGAAAGCCCTGTCAGCGTGGGCAAGGTGCAACCGCAATTGTGGCATCCCGGGCAAATGAGCGCAGGTGCAGGGGACACGCAACACGACAATCCGGTCAATCCGGTCAATCCGGTTAATACGGTTAATACGGTTAATACGGTCAAGCGCCCCATCGGGGACAGGAGGACAGGGCCCAGACAGCGCCGCGATTTGTCGGTTGAGTCGAGGCGCGCATCGAACAGAGTTGCAGAGCCTGAGGTAAGTAATAAGCCGCTCTATGCCAGGCTTGCGCTGGGAATATGGGCTTATTACTTCATCGCAAAAATTGTCCTGTTCGGGATGGAGCTGATTGGTTTTCATCCGCTGGAAAATATTGCCTTTGCCGCATTCATCCTGTTTCCGGCGCAACACCGCTTGGTGCGCAGGGCTAAAGGTTTAATCTCCTTGTCGCTCGCCGTGGTTTTGCTTTATTACGATTCCTGGTTGCCACCCATCGGACGTGTGCTGTCGCAAGCTTCGCTGTTGAGTAATTTCAGCCTGCCTTATCTGATTGAATTGGTCGCGCGTTTTATCAGCTGGCCAGTGCTGGTTGTGTTGGCCGCAGTCTCACTGGTGTACTGGATGCTGTCGCGCCGTGTCAACGCGGCTGCGCTGATCATGGCGGGCATGTTGGGTCTGTGGCTCGTACTGAGTCCGTTATCCGGTTTTGTTACGCAAACATTCAAAGGTGAAGAGAGCAGCGCTGCAGACAAGCCTATGCCGGATATGGATAAGGTGATGCAGAATTTCTTTGCCGAAGAAGCGAATCGCGTTGTTTCGTTCGACCGGCCCAAGGCCAATGCGGCCCCGTTTGATGTGATTTTTATCCATGTCTGTTCCTTGTCATGGGACGATGTGCGTGCAGTGGGCCTGGAGCAGCATCCGCTCTGGCAGCGTTTCGATATTCTGCTGACAAAATTCAACTCGGCTGCGTCCTATAGCGGACCAGCTGCCATTCGCTTGTTGCGCGCCACATGCGGGCAGCAGGAGCATGGAAAAATGTACGCGCCTGTCCCTGAGAAATGCTATTTGATGAACAGTTTGTTGCGCAGCGGTTTTGATTCCGAGCTGGCCTTGAATCATGACGGAAAATTTGATGACTTCCTCGGGCAGGTGCAGTCTACCGGTCGCCTGACCGTTCCGCCCATGACGCTGGATGGACTGAAAGTTGCCCAGCGTGCTTTTGATGGCGCGCCTGTTTATGACGATCTGCATGTGCTTAATCGCTGGCTGGAATTGAGACAAAAATCTCCCAGTCCGCGTGTCGCGCTGTATTACAACACGGTCAGCATGCACGATGGCAATCATTTGCCTGACGCGCATTCCAGCCCGGACAGTCTGGGTACTTACAAGGTTCGTCTGAACGACTTTCTGGATCGTACCGAACAGTTCATGAAAAGTCTGGATGAGTCCGGCAGGCGGGCGGTGGTGGTGATGATACCCGAGCATGGCGGCGCAGTGCGCGGCGATAAAAAACAAATAGCCGGCTTGCGTGAGATTCCTACGCCGAACATTACCCTGATCCCGGTCGGAATTAAGGTGATAGGCGGCAATGTGCAACGTATAGGCGCAACACTCGCAATCGACCAATCCGTCAGCTATTTGGCTATGTCGCATATTATCGAACGCATGCTGAAAAAATCCCCGTTCAACGATAACAAATTTTCGCCGGCCGATTACGTGGAAGGATTGCCGATCACCCCATTTGTTTCGCAAAATGAGCAGATGACGGTGGCTGAACACGATAATAGCTACTATCTCGGTCGGGGGCCGTCTCAGTGGGAGAGGTACACCGAATTCAACACAGCTGAAGCCAGGCGATGATAGCCGCAATCACAAGAAGTCAATATGGAAAACCCGCATAAACATCAACCCGGCTTGACGCATGCCTGGCGCGCCACCGGGATTGCGCTGCAAGGTCTGCGCGCGGCGCTGGTGCATGAAGACGCCTTCCGGCAGGAAGTATGGGTCGCTGCGATTGCCATCCCTGTTGCGCTGTTATCAAACGCGGATACCACAGGGAAAGTTTTGCTGGTGAGCAGTGTTTTTCTGGTTCTGATTGTAGAGCTGATTAATTCTGCGCTGGAAGCCGCAGTTGATCATACCTCGCTGGAGCGTCATCCGCTGGCGAAACGCGCCAAAGACATCGCCAGCGCGGCGGTATTTATCAGCATCGTGAATGCGCTGGCGACATGGGGGTTGATATTCATTTTTTGATGTTCCAGTTATTATTCGCCTTCTGAAGGGCGCGCGTAAATAGGCAATGTGAGGGTTGAAGCTGACCCGGTCCGATATGACAGTTATAAGGCGTAATCTAGCCATCATGATGGGGTACTGTGAAATCAGTTGAACTGCTGAGGCTGAACCTGACAATCGAACCTGATTTGCAGGATTTCATCCGTTTTCTAATGGAAAGTGTAGGCACACTCAAGGGGAGTGCCTTTCGAGCCGCGCTTGCCAGTGTGGCGCTGAATCAGCGTTTACGTGCCGCAGGGGCCTGCTGCGGGCAGCTTTTCCCCGTCAGTGTGCAACTGCAAAACAACAGTCTGAGCGTCCATTGGCATGAGGAAAAATTCGTACTCGCCGAGTTGGCCCCGATAGAGCAATCCGTGATCGATCAATTGCGCGATCATTTGTGTCAAGCCACAGAGTCCGTCGACCCGGAAATTTTGATTCAACGCAATGAGGCGATGGTGCGCCATTTTCAGGAGGCGCGCGAACGCACTGAGCGGGAACTGACCGAGTTGCAGAGCAAGTTATTGCGCCGTCAGGCGGAGTTGCAGGCTTCGATGCGTCAGGCTGAAACAGATCCGCTCACCGGATTGCTGAATCGCCGCGCGTTCGATGAAAAGCTGGATCAGGCCTTTCGTCACACTATGCGCCAGAGAACGCCCTTGTCGCTCATCATGCTGGATCTGGATTATTTCAAGCACATTAACGATCAGCATGGCCATCAGTACGGTGATCGCTATTTGATCAACATGGCGCGTATTTTGCGTGGCGTAATCCGGGAAGATGTGGATTATGTATTTCGTTTCGGCGGGGATGAGTTCGCTATGATAATACACTCCGACTATGTCACTGCCTGCGATAAAGCCAGGCAAGTCATACAGCAAATGGATGGCAAGGTCAGTATCGGTATTGAGTCTATCGATCTGCACAGCCCTGATGACATGAGACTGGAGGACTTTATTCGTCAGGCCGACAGCTCGCTGTATGAGGCAAAGCATCGCGGGCGTGGTCGGGTAGTGGTAGCACGATGCAGCCGCAGCGACGCGCAACTTTGCGGGTCGATATGTGCAGCGAAGGAGGCCTGTGTCTAAAGTATTCGACAGCGCGGTTGATTGCAAGCTGCTATTCAACAGCGTGACGCAAAGCGAAAGCGCCTTGATACTGCTGCGCTCAAAACTGGTCGCCATCACCCGGCGCCTGGGCGTGAGCAATCTGGAGCGGGAAAATATGTTGCTGGTGGCCGCTGAACTGGTCAGCAATAATGTGAAGCACGCTGCCGGGCGGGGCATGGTGCAACTGTGGATGCAACCCGGTGGTGTGCTGGATATGCTTGCGCTGGACTACGGTCCGGGTATCGCGAATCTGACCAGCGCCGAAGAAGACGGTTATTCAACTTCGAATACCTTGGGCAAGGGGCTGGGAGCGATTCGCCGCCTGAGTGGTGAATCGTACATCTACACCCAGCAGGCACAACCGGGGCAGCCGAGAAAATGGAGCGGCACGGTAATCCTTGCGCGTTTTTTTCTGGACAAGCACAACAAAGAGGAAAAATCCGCTTTCAAATTCGGCCTGTATTCGCGCTCCCTGTCTGATGAACGTTACAACGGCGACAGAATCTACCTGCAAAGACACGGGAAAATATTGCGCTGGCTGCATCTGGATGGGCTGGGGCACGGTGAAGAGGCGCAGGCAGCCACCGCCGATCTGGCGGCGCATTTGCTCAACTATGAATCACCCCAGGCCATTCTGGCTACGGTGGATCAGCAACTGCATGACACGCGCGGGGCGGTGGCCATTACCGGCGAGATTGATCTGACTAAATATAGCCTGCGTTTGTCGGGGGTCGGTGACATGAATGCGCATATTTATGCTCAGGAACAGGTGCAGCACATTGCATTTGCGCCCGGGATACTTGGGCGTGAGCACCGCACGGCCAACGTGTTGCAGACCGGCTTTGCCAGGAAGAGTGTCATCGTTACGGCGAGCGACGGCATACGCAGGAATTGGGATGCGGCCAATTTTGTCGGATTGTTCAATCAGCATCCGCAGTTGATTGCGTATACACTGGGCAATGTCATGGGGCGAATTTCTGATGATCAGTCGATTTGCGTTTGTACGATAGGGTAGAGGTTAAGGAGGAGAAAATGGTGCAGAAAAAAGAAACCAGTGAAAAACTGGCCACGTTGTTCAGTTTGAAAATAGGCAATATTTCCGGGCAACTTGAAGAGACCGGGCGGGTGTTTTTTTGCGCAGACACGATGCTGATGGATGAAGATGAAGTCGCTGACCTGAGCAGTGAATTTGTCAACCTGATCACCGGTCTGCTCAGCGCCAAGGAGCCGGCTAAACGAACCATCCCGCAATTTCACGCGCTGGAAATTTTCTTTTCCGAGCTTGCGCATCGCATGTTGATGCGCGGCGGCAATGTGGAGGACGTGGTGCGTTATGCGCAGCAGTTGCAATATAGTCTGATTGCAGCACTGGAACGGGATAGCGGGGTCGACTTTACGCAATCGCGCTCGGTGCTGCTGTATTTCGCCCAGCTCTTCGATGAGCTGATTATGGCGATTTTTCGTACCTATCTTGGCGAACGCGAGAAAACGCTGAAGGCACAGGAAATGGAATTGCGTGAGACGTCCACACCGATTACCGAAATATGGGATGGCGTGCTGACGCTGCCCATTATCGGTACGCTGGATTCCAGTCGTACCATGCTGGTGATGGAGGCGCTGCTTAACCGCATTGCCAAGGATCATGCCCGTGCAGTGGTGATGGATTTGACGGGGGTGAGAAATATCGACTCTCAGGTGTCGCATCACCTGATACAGATGGTGCGCGCCGTACAATTGATGGGAGCCGATGCGATTATTACCGGCATACACCCCGAGATAGCACGTGCGCTGGTCAGTCTGAATATCGACCTGAGCGGGGTAACCACCCGCGCAAGCCTGTCCGATGGCCTGAAAGAGGCGTTCTCGCGCATGGGTATCCAGGTTAGCCAAAAAGCGGGCTGATGATGGCGATTTCGGGCATGCACCTGACGCGCATCGGTAAGGGCAATTTCCTGCTTGAGCCGCTGCGCAGCATGAATATTGCAGATCAGGGGCGGTTGATGCAGGAAGTCGTCGCTCAGGTTCGGCAGGGGCAAGGGGTGCGTCTGTATTACGATTTGAACGGGCTGCCCGTTATCGACCCGGTTTATTACGACTGGCTGAATAATTTGGCCCGTATCTGTCGGATTGCGAATATTGAAATGATCTGCATTAATATGGAACCGACGGCGGCGTTCACCTTGTCGAGCTTTCTTTCCGGCAAGCCGGAATTCGCAACCGCATTGGCCGTCCCGGACTAGCGTGCATTGCAACGTGCTACCCCTGATGCTTAAAACCCCAGTTCAATCCGCAAATTACGCAGATTTTCAAACAGTTACGAGTGTTGGCGCTTTCACCTGATGGGTTGCAATAAGTTTTTTTGTAAGCCTTTGTTTAATCTGTGTAATCTGCGGGCAACTGTTTTTTTTCAGGATAATGAAGTTCGCCACGCCCGTTTCCTCTTTTCCTCTCTCCAATTACCCCATCGCTACGCTCTCCTCCACGCAAGCGGGGAAAGGGCAAACGAAACGCTACGGGCGCTTCACGTTAAAGGACAAGGCCATAAGCTGCCAAGCTGCGTCTGTTGTGTCATAATCGCGCGCTCTGAAAACGAGTATTTGGCAGGCGAAACAATATGAGCGTACAAACTCTTTACGACAAACTCTGGAATTCCCACCTGGTGCGGCAGGATGCCGACGGCACGGCATTGATTTATATCGATCGCCAGCTGGTGCATGAAGTGACCAGCCCGCAGGCTTTTGAGGGCTTGAGGCTGGCAAAACGCACGCCCTGGCGCATCGCCTCAATGCTGGCCGTGCCGGATCACAACGTACCGACCACCAACCGTGCGGCGGGCATCGCCGATCCGGTTTCGCGCATTCAGGTGGAAACGCTGGATGCGAACTGTGCCGAGTTCGGTATAACGGAATTCAAGATGGGCGACATCCGTCAGGGCGTGGTGCATGTGATCGGCCCGGAACAGGGGGCGACCCTGCCCGGCATGACGGTGGTGTGCGGCGATTCCCATACCAGTACTCATGGCGCGTTCGCAGCACTGGCACATGGCATCGGCACGTCTGAAGTCGAGCATGTCATGGCCACGCAGTGTCTGGTGGCTAAAAAATCCAAAGCCATGGAGATTCGCGTCGAAGGCGTGCTGGGTCGAGGGGTGGCGGCGAAAGATATCGCGCTGGCGGTGATAGGCCAAATAGGTACGGCAGGCGGTACCGGCTATGCGATCGAATTCACCGGTAGCACGGTGCGCGCCTTGAGCATGGAAGGCCGCATGACTTTATGCAATATGGCGATAGAAGCGGGTGCGCGCGCCGGCATGATCGCGGCGGACGATACGACGTTTGCTTATCTTAAGGGGCGCCCCTTTGCACCAGAGGGCGAGCAATGGGATAAGGCTGTTGCCCAGTGGCGTAATTTGCACAGTGACGCGGGTGCAGTGTTTGATGCGACGGTGGTTCTGGATGCGGCGCGCATCCAGCCTCAGGTGACCTGGGGAACTTCGCCGGAAATGGTGGTGGCGATTGATGGCTGCGTGCCGGATCCTGCATCCATGACGGATGCGGTCAAGCGCGAAGGCGCTGAACGCGCGCTGGTTTACATGGGGTTGAAGGCGAATACGCCGATCAGCGAGATCAGCATAGATAAAGTGTTCATCGGTTCCTGCACCAACGGTCGCATCGAAGACATGCGCGCCGCCGCCGCGGTGGCCCGCGGCAAAAAAATTGCTGCAAATGTGATGCAGGCGTTAGTGGTTCCCGGCTCCGGTCTGGTCAAGGCGCAAGCCGAGCAGGAAGGGCTGGACAAGATTTTTATCGAGGCGGGTTTCGAGTGGCGCGACCCGGGCTGTTCGATGTGCCTGGCGATGAATGATGACAAGCTGGCCGCAGGGGAGCGTTGTGCCTCGACCTCGAACCGCAACTTTGAGGGGCGGCAGGGGCAGGGCGGGCGCACCCATCTGGTCAGCCCTGAAATGGCGGCGGCGGCGGCGATTGCCGGGCATTTCGTCGATGTCAGCAAGCAGTAATTTTTAAAGAGGCGATGATGAAAGCGATTGCATTGATATTGGCCGTGTTTGTTTTAGCGGGTTGCAACACCGTTCAGGGTCTGGGTAAAGACCTGCAGAAGGGTGGCGAGAAACTGGAAAAGGCGGCTGACAGGTAATGGAAAAATTTACTTTGCTTAATGGCTTGGTCGTGCCGCTGGATCGCGCCAATGTAGATACGGATGCGATTATCCCCAAGCAGTTTCTGAAATCCATCAAACGCTCAGGCTTCGGCCCGAACGCGTTTGACGAGTGGCGTTATCTGGATCACGGCGAGCCGGGCATGGATAATTCAACACGTGCGATCAACCCAGATTTTGTATTGAATCAGCCGCGCTATCAGGGCGCGCAGATTCTGCTGGCACGCGAAAACTTCGGTTGCGGCAGTTCGCGCGAACACGCGCCCTGGGCGCTGGAAGATTACGGTTTTCGCGTCATCATCGCGCCCAGCTTCGCCGATATTTTCTTTAATAACTGTTTCAAGAATGGCCTGTTGCCGATCAGGCTGGATGCCACTCAGGTAGATGGACTGTTCAAGGCGGTGGAAGCCCATATCGGTTACCAGTTGGTGATTGATCTGGAAAAACAGACTATCAGCGCGCCGGACGGTACGGTGTACCCGTTTGAAGTGGATGCGTTTCGCAAGCATTGCCTGCTGAACGGACTGGACGATATCGGCCTGACCTTGCAGCATGTGGATGAAATCGCCGCGTTCGAGGCCAAATACCATGCGACGCAGCCCTGGCTTTGATGGGTAGTAGAGAGTGGTAAGTAGAAAGTGGGTGCGGTTTTGACTTGCCGCTCACCACTGAGGCACGCAGTGCCGTTCCACTTACCACTTTCCATTTTTCAAGATTTACTAGGATATTAAAATGAAAATTGCAATTTTGCCGGGTGACGGCATTGGACCCGAGATCGTGGCACAAGCTGCGAAAGTGTTGGATGTATTGCGCAGCGACGGGCTGAAGATCGAGACCGAATATGCGCATATCGGTGGTGCAGGCTATGACGCGGCGGGCGATCCCTTTCCCGCTGCCACTGAGAAACTGGCTTTGGCATCCGATGCCGTGTTGCTGGGTGCTGTCGGCGGCTATCAGTACGACACGCTGCCGCGTCAGATGCGTCCCGAACAGGGGCTGTTGCGCATTCGCAAGTCTTTGAATTTATTTGCTAATTTGCGTCCAGCGATGGTTTATCCCGAGCTGGTGAATTCCTCCAGCTTAAAGCCTGAGCTGGTGTCCGGTCTGGATATCCTGATTCTGCGCGAACTGACCGGCGACATCTATTTCGGCCAGCCGCGCGGTATTCGCACGCTGGACAATGGCGAGCGTCAGGGTTTTGATACCATGCATTACAGCGAGTCCGAAATTCGCCGCGTGGCACATGTCGGTTTCAAGAGCGCAATGAAGCGCAGCTATAAGCTGTGTTCCGTCGATAAGGCTAACGTGTTGGACACCAGCATGTTCTGGCGCGAGATCGTCACCGATGTGGCGAACGAATATCCTGAAGTGGTGCTGTCGCACATGTACGTAGATAACGCGGCAATGCAGCTAGTGCGCGCGCCCAAACAGTTTGACGTGATTCTGACCGGCAATATTTTCGGCGACATTCTCTCAGACGAGGCGTCCATGCTGACCGGTTCCATCGGCATGTTGCCGTCTGCCTCGCTGGATGAGAATAACAAGGGCTTGTACGAGCCGTGCCACGGTTCGGCGCCGGACATCGCAGGCCAGGACATCGCCAATCCGTTGGCGACGATTTTGTCGGTGGCGATGATGATGCGTTATACCTTTGCGCGTGAAGATGTGGCGCAGCGTATCGAAGGTGCGGTGCGCCGCGTGTTGCAGCAAGGCTTGCGCACCGGCGACATCTTCGAGGCCGGCATGCAGCAAGTCGGCTGCACGGCGATGGGCGATGCGGTGGTTGCTGCGCTGTGACGGCGGTGAAAAG
The DNA here is from genome assembly GCA_030645775.1 of Gallionella sp. Classification (GTDB taxonomy): domain Bacteria; phylum Pseudomonadota; class Gammaproteobacteria; order Burkholderiales; family Gallionellaceae; genus Gallionella. The sequence goes on from JAUSLX010000055.1 coordinate 21,477, forward strand.
TGAAAAGTGAAAAGTGAAAAGTGAAATACAGTGACCACGTTTCACCTAAGCCGCATAGCGGCGCGTCACATTTCACGTTATAAATAGCAGTCAAAGTTTTGGAGAGTATTAAATGAGCAAGCAATATGATGTGTGTATTTTGGGCGCAACCGGTGCGGTCGGCGAGGCGATGCTGGCTATTCTGGAGCAGCGCAACTTTCCGGTGCGTAATCTTTATCCCTTGGCTTCCAGTCGCTCGGCAGGCAGCGAGGTCACTTTTCACGGCAAGGAATACACCGTGCTGGATGTGGAAAATTTTGATTTTTCACAGGCACAGATAGGCTTGTTCTCGGCGGGTGGCAGCGTATCGGAAAAATACGCCCCCATCGCTGCTGCCGCCGGTTGCGTAGTGATAGATAACACTGCACATTTCCGTTACGACCGCGACATTCCGCTGGTGGTGCCGGAAGTGAACCCGCACGCCATCGCGCAATACAAAAATCGCGGCATTATCGCCAATCCGAATTGCTCCACTATCCAGATGATGGTGGCGTTGAAGCCGATCAAGGATGCAGTGGGTATCTCGCGCATCAATGTGGCGACCTATCAGGCGGTGTCCGGAACCGGCAAGGAAGCGATCGAGGAGCTGGCGAATCAGACCCGCGCGCTGTTCAATTCGCAGGATGTAGAAGTTGAGGTTTATCCCAAGCGTATCGCCTTCAACGTGTTGCCGCAGATTGATGTATTCATGGAAAACGGCTACACCAAGGAAGAGATGAAAATGGTCTGGGAAACCCAGAAAATCATGGAAGATGATTCTATAGTGGTGAATCCGACCGCCGTGCGCGTGCCGGTGTTCTATGGTCACTCCGAAGCCGTGCACATCGAAACGCGTAAAAAGATCACTGCCGCCGAGGCGCGCGCCTTGCTGGAAAAGGCGCCGGGCGTGGTCGTGATGGATGAGCGTGTGCCGGGTGGCTGGCCAACTGCCATTGATGCGGCAGGCACGGATGCGACTTACGTGGGTCGGATACGTGAAGACATATCGCATCCTATGGGGCTGGATATGTGGGTGGTGAGCGATAACGTGCGCAAGGGTGCGGCCCTGAATAGCGTGCAAATAGCCGAAATACTGATTGCCGAATATCTGAAATAGTTTGCTCTGGGGCACTTGGGGCTTGTTCTGATGGCTCCGTAATGATACTTTTGTCGCCAATACATATAGCGAGGCAACCAGCGTGCGTAAATCACTGTTGAAACAACCGGCCCTTCGATCAGGCGGACTCACTACTTCAGATAGTCCAAGGCTCATGCTGAAAATACTGGGCGTAGCCGTCGGTCTGACGCTGGGTACGCTGGCTCATGCTGTGGGTCTGGGCAGCATCAATGTGGTTTCTGCGTTGGGGCAGCCGCTGAAAGCCGAAATTGAACTGCTGGCAGTCAGCAAATCGGACAAGCCCAGCCTGGTTGCGCGTCTCGCTTCACCCGATGCCTATAAGGGCGTAGGTCTGGAATATCCCTACGGCGTTAAATACAGCTTTCAGGTTGAAAATCGTGCGAATGGTGCGTCCTATCTCAAGTTAAGCAGCAATCAGGAAATCAATGATCCTTTTGTCAGCTTGTTGATTGAGTTGTCATGGTCATCCGGCAGGCTAATGCGTGAATACACTTTTCTGCTCGACCCGCCCGGCTATGTTGCTGTCCAACCCGCGCCCGAAACAGTGCAAACCATCGTGCCGGCGGTGGTGTCACCTGTCAGGCTGACGGCGATTCCCAACAGACCGGAAGAGGCGAAGCCGGTTGCCAGATTTGTTGAACAGCCAGTCGAACGAGCCGTTGAAAAACAGGCCGTTGCCGCACCCGCCCGGGCTGAAAAAACCGGCGTGGAAACGGGCGAAATCACCGTTAAAAGCGGCGATACATTGAATAAAATTGCCGCGCGCAGCAAGCCGGATGACGTCAGTCTGGAGCGCATGCTGGTCGCGCTGTATCGTGCCAACGATGATCAGTTTGACGGCAAAAATATGAATCGCATTCAATCCGGGAAAATCCTGCGCATGCCGGATCAGGATGAAATGATGAATGTGGCGCAGCCTGAAGCGGTTCAGGAAATACGCGCTCAGTCAGCTGACTGGAATGCGTATCGTCAAAAGCTCGCCGCAACAGCGACAACAAGTCGGCAGGATGAAACAAATCGACAGGTTGCGACCGGGAAAATTAGCGGCTCGGCTACCGATAAAACGCCGCTGACCCGTGAATCAGCCAAAGAAGTGTTGCGTTTATCCAAGGGCGAAGCGCCGGGCGAGAAGGCGGGTGCAGCAGGCCGCGCTGCGCAAGATAAACGTAATGCTGCCGAAGAAGATGCGATTGCAAAAAACAAGGCTGTTGAAGAAGGCAAGGCACGCGCGGCGTTATTGGAAAGCAACCTCAAGAATATGGAGCGTCTGGCACAGCTAAAAGCTGAGGCTGCGGGGCTGGTGGCGGCCGCGTCTCTGGAAGGCGCTGCCTCTTCGGTCGCCAGCGAAGTGACGGCAGTCAGCGAAGTCGCAGCGATGAGCGCGGTTGAGCCGGTGCCCGCCGTGGTGGAAGAACCCTCATTGCTGGATCAATTGCTGGCTTCTCCGCTCTCGATGGCTATAGCCGCGGCCGCCCTGCTTGCGCTGGGTGGTTTGGGGATTGCGCTGGGCCGTCGCAAGCAGGCGCCGGTGAAGGCCGCTGAACCCCTTGATGCAGAGGGCGCGAAAACAGGTTATCTGACTAATCCGGTTGCGCCTTCTCCCGATACGGGCGACTTTACGGTGCTCGCCGGCCAGACAGAAGAAGTCCCGTTGCAGCCCGAGGATATTGATCCGATTAGTGAAGCCGAACTGTTCCTGAATTTTGGCCGTGACGAACAGGCTGAAGAGGTTTTGAAAGATGCGATACTGCGCACCCCAGACAACCATCAGTTGCATTTGAAACTGTTGGGTATTTACGCTAATCGTCAGGATGCGGCAGCCTTCTCGGTTGTTGCGTTGCAGTTACATGATTCCGGGGACATCGACGCGATGCGGCAAGCCGCTGAAATGGGTCGGAAGCTGGATCCGGATAACCCGCTGTATGCTGAAGAAGCAGGTTCCGAAGAGGCAGGTATAGAGGAATCCGGCGCGGAACAAGTCGGTGAGGTGGAAGCGAGTATTGAAGAAGCGGGCAGCGCTACCGTGCTGCACCCCGCATTTAGCGTGGAGGATGCGGGTGCCGTACCTGAAGTTTTGTCATCAGCTGACGTAGAGGTGGCGGACTTGCAAGCTGCGGAGCGCGCACCTGATCAGGCGGGAACGATAGACTTTGATGTGACTGCCGCGCCTGTCGAGCAAACGGCTGCAGTTGACTTTGATGTGACCGTCATGCCCGAAATCGCCGATCAGGCGGCTACGATCGATTTTGATGTGACGTCCACGAATGCCCTGTCGGCCACAGCTGAGGAATGGGATAGTGATGTCTCCGCGAAGCAGGTGGAGATAGCTGAAGCTGAAGCTGAACAACAGGAAGAAGCATTGCCGAATCTTGACGATTTAATTTTTGATGTGACACCTGTCTCAGAGGTCAAGGATGAAGCTAAGGCCGAGCCCGCCACCACGGAAAGCGAAGGGGGCATGGAGTTTACGCTGGACTTCCCCTTGGATGACATAGCAGAAACGCCGGTCTCACCCCCTCCGGCTATCAATCTTGCCGATATCAGCCTGGATATGGATGATATCGGTGAACCTGCCGGAAAATCTGTGGCTGACCTTGCCGCCAGCGTGCCGCCAGCTGAGGTTGTGCCGGTTGAGCGGAGTGAGCAGTGGCATGAAGTTGCCACCAAGCTGGATCTGGCAAGAGCGTATCAGGAGATGGGCGATGCGGTAGGCGCGCGTGAAATTCTCGATGAAGTCGTGCTGGAGGGTGATGAAGCGCAACAGCTTGAGGCGCAGTTAATCATCAGCCAACTGGGATAATTGGCTATTCTGTCGCTACGGCAGCTCTCTGTGAGCTGCCGTTTTTTTTGGAGCAATCGGGCATGAAGCTACACCCCGCCACGCAAATTCTAATTTGGTGCGTTCTGGTTGCGGCAATGCAATTTTTGACACCCATCACATTGTCAGTGACCGGCGCTCTGGTGCTGTCGCTGGCCTTCGCACTGTCTCGTCACAAATTCGTCCAGTTGATGCGGCGCACACGCTGGATTCTGTTTTCATTGTGGCTGATATACGCCTACAGCACACCGGGGCAAGCCGTGTGGGATGCACCGTTCAGTCCCAGTCTGGAAGGATTGCTCGATGGCGGTTTGCAATTGATGCGTTTGCTGGTAGCTCTGGCAGGGCTGGCGATATTGCTGGATCGTTTGCACAGGCAGCAGCTGATGGCCGGACTGTACAGTCTGTTTGCGCCGCTGGAATGTCTGGGACTGTCGCGTGAACGACTGGCAGTGCGGCTGGCGCTGACCTTGCATTATGCCGAAGTCGCGATGCTGCGCGAAACGCGCAGTTGGCACGACGGGTTGCACGGCTTGTTTGAGCCGCACGGGGAAGTGAGCAAATCCATGGAATTGCCGGTGTATCGTTTTGCACGCCTTGATACGCTGCTGCTGGCGGGCGCGCTGCTGCTGCTATGGCTGGCTGTGCGATGAGAATTGCACTGGGAGTGGAATATGACGGTAAGCCCTATTGTGGCTGGCAGAGCCAGGCTGAAGGACGGACCGTGCAGGACACAATACAGGCTGCGTTGAGTCAGATCGCCGGTGTGCCGATTTCAGTCATTGCCGCAGGGCGCACCGATACCGGGGTGCATGCGCTGGAACAAGTGATACATTTCGATACCGAGGCAGATCGTCCGCTGACCGCCTGGGTGCGTGGCGCGAACGCGCTGTTGCCGGACAGCATCGCGGTGCGCTGGGCGCATCCCGTACCGGAAGAGTTTCACGCGCGTTTCTCGGCGCACGGGCGCAGCTATCGCTATCTGCTGATCAATCGACCGGTGCGGCCGGCAATACAGACCGGGATAGCAGGCTGGTTTCACGCACCACTGGACATTGCCGCGATGCAGGTGGCGGCGCAATGCCTGCTGGGCGAACATGATTTCAGCGCGTTTCGCGCCTCGCAATGTCAGGCCAAATCCCCGGTTAAAACATTGAATAAACTGGCTATTTATCGGGTCGGGGAAATGTTGGTGTTCGATGTCAGCGCCAACGCATTTTTGCACCACATGGTACGCAATCTGGTGGGTAGTCTGGTGTATGTCGGCAAAGGCAAGTATCCGCCGGAATGGCTGGCCGAAGTGCTGGAAAGCCGTGAGCGCAGGCTCGCCGCGCCGACTTTCTCGCCGGATGGCTTATACTTGCGCCGGATTCAATATGACGCGAAGTGGGGATTGCCTCAGGAGCAGGATTGAGAATGGTTATGGAATGCGCATAACCAGCCACTTGGCAATCGTTTTTTGATTGCTTAGTGGAATGGCTAGTTGTTTCATCCTTAAAACCTCAGTTCAATCCGCAGATTACGCAGATTACGCAGATTTACGCAGATTTTCAAATGGTTACGGGTGTTAGCGCTTTCACCTGATGGATTGCAATAAGTTATTTGTAAGCCTTCGTTTAATCAGTTTTAATCTGTGTAATCTGCGGACAACTGCTTTTTTAGG
>JAUSLX010000063.1 GCA_030645775.1 Gallionella sp.
TTCGCCTGCCGTCCGCGATGGACAACCGGCCGCTGCGCTTCGACGAATTCGAACACATCATGCGCCAGAGCGTGTTCGTCTCCGCCACGCCCTCCGTGTACGAAGCCGAACATGCAGGGCAAGTGGTCGAGCAGGTGGTGCGTCCCACCGGTTTGGTTGATCCGGTCATCCTCGTTCGCCCGGCCATCAATCAGGTGGACGATCTGATGTCCGAAATCAGGCTGCGCATCAAAGCGGGTGAGCGCGTGCTGGTCACCACGCTGACCAAGCGCATGTCGGAAGATTTGACCGAATATCTGTCGGAGCACGGCATCAAGGTGCGCTATCTGCATTCGGATATCGAAACCGTCGAGCGCGTCGAGATCATCCGCGATCTGCGTTTGGGTATGTTTGACGTATTGATAGGCATCAACCTGCTGCGCGAAGGGCTGGACATACCGGAAGTATCGCTGGTGGCGATACTGGATGCGGACAAGGAGGGATTTCTGCGTTCCGAGCGTTCGCTGATTCAGACCATAGGCCGCGCTGCACGCCACTTACACGGTACGGCGATTTTATATGCCGACAAAATCACCAACTCAATGAAACGCGCGATGGATGAAACCGAGCGTCGCCGCACCAAACAGGTCGCGCATAATCTCGCGCACGGCATCACACCGCAAGGCGTACAGAAGCGCATCAAGGACATCATCGAAGGCATGTACGAGATGGACGATGCGCGCAGCAACCAGAAAGCGGCTCAGGAACAAGCCAAATACCTGGCGATGAGCCAGAAGCAGGTAGCTAAGGAAATTAACAGGCTGGAAAAAGAAATGCTGCAGGCCGCAAAAAATCTGGAATTCGAAAAAGCCACCGGATTGCGTGACCAATTGAAGAAACTACGCGAGAGCGTACTGTTTTCACCGTTGTAATCGCGGCATCAAGGCTCGAAAAGGATTGCCGCGTCACTTCGGGACTCGCAACGACGGAGCTGTCATATATGGACGCCCCCGGAACTGCAATAGCTTTCAATCGGTCAAGCCGGAACCAAACTTGTAGATCGGGATTTATCCCGACATTTTTGCTTGATTCAATACGTCTTGTCGGGATAATGCCGCAAGATCGCAAGGGTCTTCCCACGGAATATAAGCGATGAAACCACTTTATTCCTGAATAAAAACCCGACCTACGAAAAACACAAATCTTGTCACGTTTTGACATCATTAAACCTGGAAGAGTGTGCGATTCAGCGGGTATATACTTCGGCCTATATATTTATAGGCTGCCCTCTGTACAATCCAGCGTCCGATATTTGTTTTTGGCTATGTCATTGTTAGTTGTTGACCCTACCCTCCCCCTAGCAAGGGCTAGGGTGGGGGTAGAAGCGCAGAATTTTCCCATATTTACCCCTATCCTACTTGCCCCCTCGCTTCGCTCTCCCCCTCTGAA
>JAUSLX010000006.1 GCA_030645775.1 Gallionella sp.
TAGGCATCGTGGATCTGCTGGCACAGGTCGCGCAGGCCGACGCGCTCATATTGCGGATGCAACGCCGCGAACTCCGGCAGGATGCGCCAGATCGGCTGATTGCGGTCGTAGTCATCCTTGAACTGTTGCAGTGCGGTGAGCAAAGTGTTCCAGCGCCCCTTGGTGATGCCGATGGTAAACATGATGAAGAACGAATACAGGCCGCATTTCTCGACGATCACGCCGTGTTCGGCCAGATACTTGGTGACCATCGAAGCCGGAATGCCGCTGTCAGAAAAATCGCCGTCCACATCCAGACCCGGCGTGATGATGGTGGCCTTGATCGGATCGAGCATATTGAAGCCATCGGCCAGATCGCCGAAACCGTGCCACTTGTCGGACGGCTTCAGCACCCAGTCTTCGCGCGAACCCACACCCTCTTCGGCGATCACATCCGGCCCCCACACCTGAAACCACCAGTCCAGACCGAATTCTTCATCCACTTTACGCATCGCGCGGCGGAAATCCAGCGCTTCGGCGATAGACTCATCGACCAGTGCAGGGCCACCCGGCGCTTCCATCATCGCCGCCGCCACGTCGCACGAGGCGATAATCGCGTATTGCGGGCTGGTAGAGGTGTGCATCAGATAGGCTTCGTTGAAGATGTACTTGTTCAGCTTGCGACTTGCCGGTTCGCGAATCAGAATCTGAGAGGCTTGCGACAAACCCGCCAGCAGCTTATGGGTGGATTGCGTCGCGAAAATCATCGATTCGCGCGCCTGCGGGCGATCTTTGCCGATCGCGTGCATGTCCTTGTAGAAATCGTGGAACGCCGCATGCGGCAACCAGGCCTCGTCGAAATGCAGCGCATCAATGCGGCCGTCCAGCATCTCTTTCAACATCTCGACGTTATAAACAATACCGTCATAGGTGCTCTGCGTAATGGTCAGGATGCGCGGCTTCTTAGTCTTGTCTTTGATAAACGGATTGGCATCGATCTTGCGCTGGATGCTTTCCGGCTCGAACTCGGATTTCGGTATCGGCCCGATGATGCCGTAATGGTTGCGCGTCGGCGTCAAAAACACCGGCACCGCACCTGTCATCATGATCGAATGCAAGATGGACTTGTGACAGTTGCGGTCCACCACCACGATATCGTCCGGTGCGACCATCGAATGCCAGACGATCTTGTTCGAGGTCGAGGTACCGTTGGTGACAAAAAAT
>JAUSLX010000073.1 GCA_030645775.1 Gallionella sp.
TCACCCAGAAATGAAATCTTTTTTGGAGATCGGTTGTGGAACTGGATTTGTCATTGCAGGTATTTCAAAGCAATACCCCAGTGCGAAACTCTTTGGGAGCGAGTATCTGGAAGAGGGGTTGGTGTTCGCCAGGCAACGGGTGCCAACGGCTGAATTCACGCAACTGGATGCACGCCGCATCCCACTTGAATCAGAGTTGGATGCAATCGGGTCTTTTGACGTTTTGGAACATATAACAGAAGACGAGCTTGTGCTGCAACAAATGTTCAAGGCGCTAAAGCCGGGCGGATTTGCGTTTGTCACCGTGCCGCAGCATCGTTGGTTGTGGAGCGCTGTTGACGAATATGCTTGTCATGTTCGTCGATATACGGCCGTCGAATTGGATGCAAAAGTTTGCGCCGCTGGTTTTAAGGTGGTTCGAAGTACTTCGTTTGTCAGTTTGTTGTTACCCGCGATGTATATTTCCAGATGGCTTAAACAAGGGGGAACGGATACGAGTGTTGACGCAGCTGCCGAACTTCGAGTTAATCCCATTCTTAACAAGATATTCGAACTCGTATTGCGTGTTGAGTTGGCCTTGATTCGAGCTGGTTTTTCCTTGCCTGCCGGGGGTTCCAGATTGTTGGTCGCCCGAAAGCCGTTGACGATTAAGAAGGATGTAACAGAATGACTCCGACTCCTATCCCTTTCAATAAACCCTACATGACGGGGCGCGAACTCTGGTATATCGCACAAGCCCATGCTAACGGGCATCTTTCCGGTGATGGCATGTTTACCAAGAAGTGCCACGCATGGCTGGAAGCGCATACCGGAGCGCGCAAGGCATTGCTCACTCATTCTTGTACCGGTGCGCTGGAGATGGCTGCAATTCTCGCCGGCATTCAGCCCGGAGATGAGGTCATCATGCCCTCTTATACCTTCGTCTCGACGGCCAATGCATTTGTGTTGCGCGGCGGTATCCCCGTGTTTGTGGATATTCGCCCCGATACGCTGAACATTGATGAAACCAGGATCGAAGCGGCTATAACGCCTCGTACCAAGGTAATCGTGCCCGTCCATTATGCGGGGGTGGCGTGCGAAATGGATACGATAATGGATATTGCGAGACGCCATAAGCTGTTGGTCATTGAGGATGCGGCGCAAGGCATTATGTCCACCTACAAGGGACGCCCACTCGGTTCAATCGGGCACATGGCGGCGTACTCTTTCCATGAAACAAAGAATATTATTTCAGGTGAAGGCGGGGCTTTGCTGATCAACGATGAAAGTCTGGCTGAACGTGCTGAGATCATCCGCGAGAAAGGAACCAACCGCAGCTTGTTTTTTCGCGGTCAGGTTGATAAGTACACTTGGGTGGATATTGGATCGTCTTATTTGCCGGGCGAAGTGATTGCCGCTTTTTTGTGGGCGCAGATGGAGGAAGCAACCGCCATTACAAATATGCGCCTGAGCATCTGGCAACAGTACCATGAGGCTTTATTCGAAGTCGAGGCTGAAGGCTTGTTGCGTCGCCCTATCGTGCCTGAAGACTGCCAGCATAACGCACATATGTATTACGTATTGCTTGACTCAATTGAGACTCGCACTGCGTTGATTGCATGTTTAAAGGGTGAAGGTATTAACTCGGTCTTCCATTATGTTCCTCTGCATAGCTCGCCGGGAGGCAGGGAGTATGGTCGAATGTTTGGGGAATTGAAGAATACGGAAGAATTTTCTGATCGTTTGCTGCGATTGCCGCTGTGGATTGGTGTTGAAAATGAGGTTGATTCTATCTGTGAAATTATTCGTAAATTTCTTGCCGTTCAGGCTAATTCTGCCGCTTTTGGCACAGCGCTTAAATAGAAACCATCGTTATGAAAACAACCTTAAAAAATATCAATAGCAGCTTCAAGTTATTATTCCATTTAAGCGTACTTATTTTAATATCTGTATGTGTTTCAATAATATTCCCTATGTTTTTCAGGTCTGATGATGCTCAACTTTTGTATTGGGCTGCTCATCATAATCTGAATGACTTATTTAATGTACATGTTATTAATGACTTAATTGGGAGGTTTCTCCCTTTTACTTTTGGTATCTGGATTGCTGAATATCGTCTTTTTGGACTTAATCCATTCGGTTATCAGGTAACTAATACCAGCATATTCTTGCTGGATTTTTACCTGCTCTATTATCTTTGCAAAACATATTTTGATAAAAGCAGCGGCATTGTAACCTTGGTAATTTATTGCGTTCTTTTTTATAATCATTTTCAAATGGCCTTCTGGTTTGCCGACATTTGTTTTAGTCTGCATCTAATGTTTGCTTTTTTGTCCATTATTTTCTATTTAAAAAGCAAAGAAAATATTCGTTATATTATCGTTTCGTACCTGTTTGCATTCATGGGCATACTCACCAAAGAGCCTTCTATAATTATTGTTATTTCATTTGTTTTTGCTGATTGGCTGGTTCATGTCCCAAAGAAGGATTGCCTAAAGAAAGCATGGGTATTACTTCCCTACGTAGGCATTGTGATTTGGCTCCTTCTCATTTCTCCGGTGCTGGAAAGTCGGTTTAAACAGTCGGTTGATGCAACAACGTTTCTTTATAACTTGGACTACAGGTATAGGTTCTACTTCGATTTTTTACTGTCAGGGACTAAGAAGCTTATACCATTACTGTTGTCAATTTCATTTGCTGCTTCTATTCCAAAAGCCTTGTGGGTAAAACTACTGGTAATACTCCTTTCTATTCCTTGTTATTACTCTTCTTATTATTACATCGTTTTTTTGTTTGCAATTTCCGGCTTGTTTGTCGTTCAACAAACAAAGTTGTTACCTTTCTTTTTTTGGATGTTGCTTACATCGCTAACCTTACCTTTTATGGGTTTTATTACGCCTACCTATTTATTTGAATTTTCTTTTGGATTCGCAATTTTTCTAGGATATATTGTGAATAAGCAACTGATAGAAAAGATTAATTTTCAGTTTTTCATTGCAAAAAAAGGAGGTTCTATTGCTTTGATTGTATTTTTACTGTTTGGTGTGGCTATTGCCGTTAAACCGGTTATCAGTCAGGTTAAAGCCTTGCGATTAGTAGTGGAGACCCGGAGAAATCTGGCAGAAGGGATAGATTTCATAGCAAAAAATAAAGATAAAATAGCATATGTCGTTGTGCCGGATCAGGAAAACAATGAAAGCTATGAGGACAAGGCTAAAAATTCAATTAGATCGAACGCAGATAAGGCTAAATCGATTAAAACAATGGATTGGACAGAAATAAAGCAATATCTTTCCTTGCTTAAACTTGATCAAATGCAAGTTTTGCCCTATTCCGACTATATAAAATCCCCTGTTGTTGGACCGACTGTTGTTTTTCTGCTTCAGAATGACACGGACATACAGTTTGCTATTAATAAAGGATTGATTGATGAGAAGTTATTTTCATACTCGCATTATAAAACCAACAATTTACTTATTAGTTCGATAAAAGAAATTCATCCGTGAACTGCCATTATAAATGTGGAAAATGTGACAACTATCTTGCCAGCTAACAGGCTATGAAAACTTTAAGAATCCTCGGTACGCGTGGCGTACCCGCAGCGCACGGCGGCTTTGAAACCTTTGCGGAACATCTGGCGCTGTATCTGGCGGCGCAGGGTTGGCGCGTGGTGGTTTATTGCCAGGAGGATGGTGTAGGTTCTGTATTTGAAGATGCTTGGCAAGGCGTTGAGCGGGTGCATATTCCTGTTGAACAAACGGGCCCGAAGGGCACCATCGTGTTTGATTGGAAGGCGACCGCCCATGCCGCGCAGTTTGGCGATTTGTGTTTGACGCTGGGCTATAACACGGCAATTTTTTGCACCTTGCTGCGAGTCAAAGGCATTCCCAATTTGATCAATATGGATGGCATCGAATGGTCGCGTGCCAAGTGGAGTGGGGTTGCCAAGACCTGGTTCTGGCTGAATGACTGGGCTGGTTGCTGGTTGGGCAATCATCTGGTGGCCGATCATCCAAAGATTAAATTACATTTAAGTAGTCGGGTGCGAGAAGACAAGATCACGATGATTCCTTATGGCGCTGATTTGCTTGAGGATGCGCCGGTTGAGGCGGTGCGTGCGCTGGGTTTGGAACCGGGGCGCTTCTTGACGGTGATTGCGCGAGCCGAGCCGGAAAATTCGCTGTTGGAAATTGTGAGTGGCTTTTCGCGTAAGCCGCGTGGCTACCAGCTGGCTGTGTTGGGCAAGTATGAACCGGAAAAAGTTGCTTATCATCGTGCCGTGATGGAGGCTGCTGGCCCGGAGGTGTTGTTCCTGGGTGCGATTTACGACAAAGCCGTGGTGCGCGCTTTGCGCTTTCATTCGTTGGCCTACCTTCACGGGCATCAGGTTGGCGGGACCAATCCTTCCTTGATCGAGGCGATGGGCGCGGGTAATCCGGTGATTGCGCACGATAACCAATTCAATCGCTGGGTTGCGGGTGACTCGGCCAGATATTTCAGCGGAGCAGAAGCGTGCTCTGATCGGCTGGATGAGGTGTTGCAAGACGCCAACTTGCTTGGTGAAATGAGGGAAGGTATCTTGCAGCGCCATCAAGAGGAATTTACCTGGGGTAAGGTGTTGGCCGAATATGAGGCATTGCTGACCGAATGGCTGCCGAAAAAACAGTGCTGAGCGCTAAGTAAAAGCGAGTAGGTGGTAAAAATGATGACGAAACCAATTATCCAGTTAGGCGATTTCATCGAAATTACGCATTTGATTGCCGCAGCTCGGCAGCGGGCGTTGCAGGTGGTTAATACCACACTGATTGATCTTTACTGGCAGGTGGGGATGCCATCAGTCGTAAGCGAGGAGGCGCAGACGAAGCAATCCTGTCATTGCGAACCGCATCTGCGGTGTGGCAATCCAGCAGATTTAAAAAGACTGGATTGCCGCGCCCATTCTGTGCTCGCAATGACAAGGTTGCTGGATTGCCGCGCCCCTTCGTGGCTCGCAAAGACAAGGTTACCAGGCTGCACCGAATATTACATTAAGTTACTATACAAAAAGTAAATTTGTATAGTAACCAAAGAGAGGTGACATGATGTTCATCGAGTTAAGTTTGTCAGCACAAACCACGTATGCGGAAATATTCGACCAGACCAGGAATCTTGAAATTGATTCGCTGTCATCTTTGCCGGGTGCCTTTTACACGCGGGTAATAAAAAACAAGGAATACGTTTACTTCGGTTACAGGGACGCGAATTCTGCAAGCAGGATGATTTATGTCGGGCCAAATGATGATCGGGTTAAATCTTTGGTGGCAAAATTCAAAATCGCCAAGTCATACCGGAAAATGTCGGATTTGGTTCGCTCCGCTCAAGTATTGGGCTGTCAGGGCATGATGCAAAAACACTTCAAAATAACCAAACAATTGGCAAATTACGGTTTTTTCAAAGCGGGTGGAATCCTTGTCGGTACGCATGCGTTTTTGGCGATAGGAAATATGCTGGGTGTCCGCTGGACTTCCGGCAACAAAACGCTGGATGTTGATTTTGCACACGCGGGGAAAAATATCTCCATCGCACTCCCGGCTGACATGCGTATTTCGGTGCATGATGCGCTGACCTCGCTGGAAATGGGTTTGCTGCCGATTCAGCATTTTTCTGGCGCAGCGGGTGCTCAATATCGCAATCCGCAAGATCCTGAGCTGCGCATAGATTTTTTAACCTCGATCGGGCGGGAAAAAGAAAATGTTGTCATGAGTAATCTTGGCATCTCACTTGAGCCATTGAAATTCATGGAGTTTTCTTTGGAGGGGACGACCCAGGCTATCGTGATGGGACGAGACGATGTCTGCCTGGTTAATATCCCATCCCCGGAGCGTTTCGCAATTCATAAACTGATTGTTTATGGGGAGCGGAAGCCGTCGGAACGGGTAAAGTCCATCAAGGATATTGAGCAATCGGCGGCGCTGATAGATTGGCACATCAAAAATGGCTTATCAGACAAGATTACGGAAACATGGCATGACGCAGTGTCACGCGGCCCGGGCTGGAAATCGCGCGCTCAAACCGGGCTGGATTTCATGCTGTTGCGCCACCCCGAGTTGAAAAATAAAATTGTATTTGATGTGGGGTAACCTTGTTCCGGATAAATCTGAATCCAGACAAGCCGGAAGCAAAAAAACAGTCATTGAGCGTTTTTGATAATGCAACCAGCTAAATTAACAAAGTGAGATTTAACTAAATGAAAAAAATCCTTATTACCGGTGGTGCCGGATTCATTGGTTCTGCCGTGGTACGCCAATTTATCAACGAAACTGATTGCAGTGTGGTCAACGTTGATAAGCTGACCTATGCGGGCAATTTGCAATCACTGGTGTCGGTGTCGGACAATCCGCGTTATCGCTTTGAGCAAGTGGATATCTGCGATGCAACTGAAGTGGCGCGCGTGTTTCGCGAGCATCAGCCGGATGCGGTAATGCATCTCGCTGCCGAATCGCATGTAGATCGCTCCATTAGCGGCCCGGCAGACTTTATTCAGACCAATATTGTCGGTACTTATACGCTGCTGGAAGCGGCACGCGGATACTGGAATGGCCTGGATGCCGCACGTAAAGCTGCATTCCGTTTCCATCATATTTCAACCGATGAGGTATATGGCAGTCTGAATGAGGGTGGTTTCTTTACTGAAGAGACGGCATATGAACCTAATTCGCCTTACTCGGCCAGTAAAGCCTCTTCCGATCATCTGGTGCGCGCCTGGCATCACACTTATGGCTTACCTGTGGTTACTACCAATTGCTCTAATAACTACGGGCCTTATCACTTCCCGGAAAAACTCATTCCTCTGGTGATACTGAATGCGGTAAACGGTAAGTCTCTGCCAATTTACGGCAAAGGCGACAACATTCGTGACTGGCTGTACGTCGATGATCATGCGCGCGCGTTGCGTATGGTGCTGGAGCATGGGAAATTGGGTGAAACCTACAATATCGGCGGCTGGAACGAGAAGACTAATCTTGAAGTAGTGCAGTCGATCTGCACCATTCTGGATGAGCTGCATCCTCAGGGGGCACCGCACAGTAAATTAATCAGTTACGTACAGGATAGACCCGGACATGATCGACGCTATGCGATCGATGCCAGCAAGATCGCACGCGATTTGGGATGGAAACCGCAAGAGACCTTCGAGAGCGGTCTGCGAAAGACCGTCGAATGGTATTTGCAGCATACCGGGTGGGTGCAGGGCGTGACCAGCGGTGACTATCAAAACTGGATGCAGAAAAACTACACGGACAGGAGCGTGGTATGAAAGGCATTATTTTGGCCGGTGGTTCGGGTACACGGCTATACCCTGTGACTCAGGCTGTTTCAAAGCAGTTATTGCCAGTGTATGACAAACCGATGATCTATTACCCGTTGTCAGTCCTGATGCTGGCCGGGATACGCGATATTTTAATTATTTCAACACCTCAAGATACGCCGCGCTTCGAGCAGTTGCTGGGCGACGGTAAAAAGTGGGGGATCAACTTGAGTTATGCGGTTCAGCCTTCGCCGGATGGTCTCGCGCAGGCTTTTATCATCGGTGAGGACTTTATCGGGGATGACGCGTGTGCCTTGGTGCTGGGCGACAACATCTTCTATGGTCATGGTATAGACACACTGTTACATGCCGCAGCCACCAAACAGGATGGCGGCACGGTGTTTGCCTATCATGTGCAAGATCCGGAACGCTACGGCGTGGTGGATTTCGATGCGCAAGGTCGAGCATTGAGTATCGAAGAGAAGCCGCTCAATCCAAAATCAAACTATGCGGTGACGGGATTGTATTTTTACGACAATAATGTGGTGGAGATAGCTAAATCGATCAAGCCTTCGGCGCGAGGGGAGCTTGAAATTACCACGGTGAATCAAGTTTATCTTGAGCGCGGCAAGCTGGATGTCCAGGTGATGGGGCGTGGTTACGCCTGGCTGGATACCGGGACGCATGAGTCCCTGCTGGAGGCTTCGCTGTTCATTCAGACACTGGAAAAACGCCAGGGGTTAAAAATCGCTTGCCCGGAAGAAATCGCTTTTTCCAGAGGTTATATTTCTGCCGGTGAGCTGGCCGCTTTGATTGTGCCGCTGGCCAAAAATGGATATGGGCAATATTTGCAGCGTCTGTTGCGGGAAAGAATCTGATTATGAATATTGTCGCGACGGGAATTCCTGATCTGTTGATTGTCGAGCCTAAGGTGTTTGGCGATGAGCGCGGATTCTTTTTTGAAAGCTTCAATGCCAGAAATTTTGCTGAATTGACGGGTGTCGATACGCCATTCGTGCAGGATAATCACTCAAAATCGGCACGTCATGTATTGCGTGGGCTGCACTATCAGATTCGGCAGTCGCAAGGTAAGTTGGTGCGCGCGGTGGCAGGCGAAGTGCTCGATGTGGTGGTGGATATTCGTAAGAGTTCACCGTCTTTCGGGCAGTCGTTCAGCATGATCCTGAGTGCTGAAAACAAGCGGATGCTGTGGATTCCCCCCGGCTTTGCGCACGGCTTCGTGGTTCTGAGCGAGACTGCCGAGTTTCTTTATAAAACCACCGACTATTGGGCGCCGGAATATGAACGAGTGCTTTTGTGGAATGACACGGAATTGGGCATAGACTGGCAACTGGATGGCGCGACGCCGTTATTGGCAGCTAAAGACCAGGCCGGCAAGTTGTTGAAGGATGCCGAGGTTTTTGAGTGAATGGATTGGAATGCGTGAAAAATACTCTGTCATCGGAGATGGAAATAAGATGCGCACTAAGGGACGGTAATCCCCCCATTCTTAGTTAGGGAAACGCTGATTAAATCGTCTTTGCAGTCTTTGCGAGGAGCGTAGCGACGTGGCAATCCAGAATTCGCTTTATAATCAAAAGTCTGGATTGCCACGCTTCGCTCGCAACGACAATTTTGTGAATAAATCAGCATCTCCTTAGTTGGGGCCAGTAGTAGAGTTGGTTTAAAAATCTAGGGAGATGCTGATTTATTCGCCATCCCTGCGCAGAGGGTTCGGCAGGCAAGCCGCGAAGCGGCTGCTCGCAAAGCGGGGATCCAGTGCCTTTATCTAACTGTGTTCCCGCCTATGCGGGATAACCAGCCACTTGCCACCGTTGTATGGTGGCTTAGTGGAATGGCTATAGTTTCATCAACGACAAAACCGAATAAATCAGCGCTTCCCTAGCTTCTGCGCATTCTCGGCCTGTTTTCCTTGACTGAATTCCCGTTTTCGCGGGAATGACGGAGTCGGGTTAACAGTTGTAGCGCCTTGCCCGGTTATAGCATCAGATATAGATATTCTGCAGGGGTTTGCCCGGTTGAATATGCTCAGGCTTGATATCTTGTTGCTCCGCTTAATTCGCCATCGGGCTGCCGATATATGCAGCGTCGCGCGCGATGATACCCTCCCTATATACTTTGGTCTATATTTTCAATTGGCTTGAGCAGTTAGAATTGCCCGGCGTCATTGCTCACGGGCGGTTTCGGTGGCGAAACGTGTGTTTGACGTGTGGGAATCAGGGGTGGTGTACAGGTGGGTGAGCCAAGGAAGGAAACGCCGATTAATTGCGGGAAGCGGCCTTTAGCCCAAGCCTTTAGCCGCGAGCAACGCGTGGCGGGAGGATCGTAGAATCGTGGCGGGACGGGGTAATCCAGTCAGCCATTCAGTGAGAAAACCACTGGATTGCCACAGCCCTTCGGACTTCGCAACGACGAACTGGATTGCAACACGCCACACGTTGTTCGTGGCTAACGGGCATGGCAAGTAGCCATCCCAAATAATGAAGCTCGCCATGCCCGTTTCCCCCTTTCCAACTTTCCCCCGCAAGCGAGGGAAAGGGCAAACGAATCGCTACGCGAGTTTCACGTTAAAGGTCTTTCGCAATAATGACGGTTTTAGTGAATAAATCAGCATCTCCATAAATTCTGCGGGTGTATTTTTTCTGACTGATGTTTTTTTCGGGGAGTTGAAGTGATTCATGGTTCTTCAGCAGGGTTAATCAGGCTGCATAGTGCGAGTTTAACTATGTTGTTACGTACGCTGGATGCACTGCTCATCGGTCTGGGTATGCTTTTCTCCATCTGGCTGTATGGCATTGCGCCGAATGCAGATTACCTGCTGTTAATTACGCTTGCCATATTGATTTTCCTGTTTGTGGCGGAAGCGCGTGGTTTGTATCAATCCTGGCGCGTGAAAAGCGTGCTGGAAGAATGTGGTCATCTTGCTACTGTTTGGATGGTGGTTGTGGTGTGTTTGTTGGCGCTGGGATTTATGGCCAAGGCTTCAGCAGAATTCTCTCGTCTCGTGATTATTTTCTGGCTGCCGTTGACATTCGGTGCAATGTGTCTGATGCGCTATGTGCTGCGCAAGGCATTACGTCACGCGCGCACACAGGGATGTAATACCCGGACGGTGGCATTTGCAGGCATTGATAGTGCAACGAAAAAGATGGCTGCGCATATTGCACGGATGCCGTGGCTGGGTTTAAAGGTGATCGGGGGGTTCGATGACCGCATGCCGAATCGACTGGACCTTGATGGATTGTCGCTGGAAGGTGACATGGATAAATTGCTGGACAGGGCGCGTGACGGCCAGATAGATATTGTTTACGTTACCTTGCCCATGCATGCCGAGGGACGCATTATCCAGGTGATAGAAAGTCTGGCGGATACCACGGCGTCAGTTTATCTGGTGCCTGATCCGTTCGTGTTTTCTTTGTACAAGGCGCGCTGGGCAACACTGGGCGGTATGCCGGTGATCAGTACGTTTGAGAGTCCGTTTTATGGCACTGAGTCCTGGGTGAAACGCATTGAAGATGTGCTACTGGGCAGTTTGATTTTGTTGTTGATTTCGCCGGTACTCTTGGTGGTTGCGGCTGGCGTGAAGCTGTCATCGCCCGGGCCGGCAATTTTCAGGCAACGACGCTATGGCTTGAAGGGTGAAGTCGTTGAAGTGTGGAAGTTCCGCAGCATGACGGTTTGCGATGACGGGGCGCAGGTCGTGCAGGCCAAAAAGAATGATGCGCGGGTAACGCCATTTGGTGCCTTTTTGCGCCGTACCTCTCTGGATGAGTTGCCACAGTTCATCAATGTCTTGCAGGGCACGATGTCAATCGTGGGGCCGCGTCCTCATGCGGTGGCGCATAACGAAGAATACCGCAAGCAAATTCATGGCTACATGCTGCGCCATAAGGTGAAGCCGGGCATTACCGGATTGGCGCAGGTAAATGGCTGGCGTGGTGAAACGGATACGCTGAACAAGATGGAAAAACGTGTTGAACATGATCTGGAATACATTCAGAACTGGTCCTTGCGGCTGGATATCAAGATTATTTTGAAAACCATTCTGGTCGGATTCAGGGGCAAAAATGTTTACTGACTGAGGACTAAGGACTGAGACCACAAGGGTCTGAGATAACAACTCAATTTTGCCTATGACGATCAATCCGTCATGTCATCATTGATTCCCACGCAACAACGCAGCCAAGGCTGCTGTTGCTGAATGAAATCTCCTGCTCTTGATCAATGAGTGCAAGTGATTTATTGCTTAGGGGAAGTTGCAATTCACAGGCAAAATTTTTGGATACTCCCATGAGCTTTGCACCCATGCCGTAAATTTGTGAGATTACTAATCTGGATGGAAAAGCTGAAATGAGTGATATGGTAAAGATTGAAAATTTGCAAGATATGATTATCGAAATCAGAGAGTGTGGTGTGCTGATTGATAGTGACATCGCACAGATTTATGAGGTCGAAACAAGGGGTATCAATAAGGCCGTTGCTAATAATCCTGAAAAATTCCCATCTGGCTACATTGTGGAACTTTCAAAGTTGGAGAAAAAGGAACCGGTGGAAAATTTCCACCGGTTCGAGAGGCTCAAACATTCCACCGTCAATCCGAAAACATTCACAGAAAGCGGGCTGTATATGCTTGCTACGATATCAGGGGAGATTTGTACAGGACACCAGCAAACCGGACGGTACCCTGCGCAAGGTGATGGATGTGACGCGCATGCATGAACTGGGCTGGCGCGAGAAGGTGACTTTGCGGGAAGGGATTGCAACCGCTTATGCCGAATTTACCGCACGCGTGAAGCACAAATGACTCCGCCCTTCACGCAACAACTTAGGGCGCAGCCCCATACATTCAGGAGCAGGAGATTCATCTCAGTAGCTCAAGGGGCAGCCACTTGCGGGCTTAGTGGTAAGGGGAATGCCACTGCGGCATCAGTACTTGGACCTCAACACTCAGCCCTCAGTAATCACGGGCCGCTTTGGGCGCTGTTTGCGCTGATTGTTTACACCCCCTTGCCCCTGGCAAGCAACCGCCCATGGGCGCTGGCACTGCTGGGCTTGCTGACGGGTGGGCTGTTGTTGTGGTCTATCTGGCGGCCGGGCGGGCGTTTGACGGAACTGGCGTGGCAAGGTGCGAAGACGCCCCTGATATTGCTCGGGCTGTGGATGGCGCTGTTGGTCGTGCAGCTTATTCCCATTCCAGGCGCATGGCTGGCTGCGCTGGATCAGAGTGTCATAAACAGCTTTGCCAGCCAGGGAGAAAGTGTTGTTTCGATAGATAGTTATTCCACACGATTGTATTTGGCCAAAGCCGGTATTTTGACTGTCGTGTTCTGGCTTGTGCTGGCGTTGGTCAATTCGCATCGGCGTATCGAAATGCTGGCCAAGGTTATCGTGTTTTCCGGCTTGTTGCAGGCCTTGATCGGTGTGATGTTGATGGCGACTGGCACCACTTTCAATTTGTTTTTTGTGCCGATGGTGGATGCGCACGCGCACGGTACCTTCGTGTACCACAATCATTTCGCCGGTTATCTTGAATTGACGCTGGCGGTGGGTATCGGCCTGATGATCGCCAAGCTGGACGGCAGTGCTTCGGCAAGCTGGCGGCAGCGCGCGCAGGGGTGGTTGGCTTTGCTGGTCAGCGAAAAGGCATGGTTGCGTGTGTCGCTGATCATCATGGTGATAGGCCTGGTGGCCAGTCGTTCGCGCATGGGGAATGCGGCATTTTTTGCCAGCCTCCTTGTGGTGGGTATCTTCGCCATTGTGTTTGCAAAACATGTAACGAAACGCACTCAAGACAGGCAGGGAAAAAATACCTTGCGGGCGACCATAGTTTTTATTGCAAGCTTGATCGTGCTGGATGTGCTCATTATCGGCGGCGTGTTCGGTGTGGAAAAAGTAGTGCAACGCATAGAAAACACCAATTTTGAAACAC
>JAUSLX010000089.1 GCA_030645775.1 Gallionella sp.
TCGACAATGACGCTCCAGCCGGAGAGCAGCAAACCTTCCGCCAGTTCGGCCAGATGTTGATAGGTGCGCAGGCCAAACGACTCGCTATAAATCCCTGACGCTTCTCCGCCGCGCGCGCATATCCATGAGCAAAGCCACGCACTGCTCGGTGATGTCTTCCAGCATGTGCCGGTAGTCGTCGCGATAACCGATCTTGCTCGATCGAACCTCCAGCGCAGCCCGGCCTTCGATGTCACCGGCTGCATCGTGCGCCACCAAGCCCAGCCGCCCGGTGTTCAGGCCGGTGGTAATGCTGCCACAGTGCGCCAGCCTGGGATTGCTGCTTTGTCCAACCGCGCCGTCGCCGAATTCTTCTTCCAGCCGCAGATTCTCAGCACCAAGGCCGACAAACGCGTATTCGTAGCGCAGACCTTCCATGAGTTGCAACGGCTCTTCCCCTGCCTCCCTGGCTTCTGCATCTCCCAGCCGCGACAGCGCATTGGCCGGATTACCCGGAGGGTAAAGTTCCAAACGTGCGACGATGTTCCCGCGCCCGTCCGGAAACTCCAGCGTTTCGGCGGCAAGCGGCTCGGCCATTATGCCTCGGCAAAGCTAGTGAAACCGTCTTTCAAACGGTCCTGCATGCGGCGAATTTTTTTCAGGCTGTCGTCGCACTCGTGTGTCATGCAAAAAGTTTCCAGCGCTTTCAGCACTGGCCCGAGCCTGCGTTCCGAGCCGTGCAGCTTAGGCAGCAGCTTTTGCAATACTTGCGCATCCAGCGCGTCTTTGAACTGCCAGCCTTCACCCGACAACTTGGCATGAAAATGGGTGAAACGAGTAATTTCATAGGCGGTACGGAAACCGAATTCCGCGCCGATTTTGGCAAGCTCGCCAAATATTTCTGTCAGCCGCGCCTTGAGCTCCGCCGCTGTCGCGCTGCCTAGCTCCGCGTCTGCACTGGCTTCTTCCACAAAGGCAGTGCCGAAAGTCGCGCCCTTGCCGGCCAGTGCGCCCATATCTATTTTTGACGGCGCATCGAGAAACGCGGCGATGTCGTCAGCGGTGGCGCGAAATTCGATCACGTTGGCGCGGTCTAGCACCTTGGGCGAAAACATGTAAGTAGTTTCGTCCACGTTAACCGTGCCGATGATGAATAGATTTTCGGGCAGAACAATCCGTGCCGGCACGCCATCAATTTCACTGCCTGCGGAATGCAGCGCGATTTCCTGGCCCGACTCGATGGCAGAAAGAATGTCGGCGAAATAACGTTCCACATGGGAAAGGTTCATTTCGTCCAGAATCAAAAAATAAGGGTGTGCCAGGTCGTTCCTCGCGCGCAGGATTACGTCCAGCGCACCGTTGGAAGGTTTGCGGTAAACCCCGGTTTGCAATGCATCCTGGTAGCCAAGCACGTTCTCGTTCGTTGTCCAATCAGCTCCTACTGCGGCGAGACAATACTGTTCCCCAGAAGACTCCGTAATCCAGGCGGCAAAAGCGTGTGCAAGCTTAGTTTTGCCCGAACCGGAAAGG
Organism: Gallionella sp.; assembly: GCA_030645775.1. Lineage (GTDB taxonomy): Bacteria > Pseudomonadota > Gammaproteobacteria > Burkholderiales > Gallionellaceae > Gallionella. The sequence goes on from JAUSLX010000089.1 coordinate 1,510, forward strand.
CCGGTGAGGATGAGGAAACGTTTGGCGAGAAGAGAAGCAGCAAAACGGAGCAATATGTTTTCGGACACTCGCAACCCAGCCCGAGTAAAGCTTGTATGTGATTGCTCTCTAAATTTTTGCAATGAAGCTTCTGACATAAAAGGCTCCAGTGTTGGCGTTGCTCTGGGCAAGGCGAGGTAGTCATCCATGACGCGCAGGAATGCGTCTGTAATTTCCGAATAACTTTCTCTTTCATCGGGTTGAAAAAGCCGTAGCTCATATGATTCGCCATATTTTTTATGGCCAAAAAATGGCAGCGATTGAACGAGTTCCGCTGGCCAGTTTCTCGGCCAATTGCCTTCTGCCGCCTGTGCTGTGGCGCTCACACCATAGCAAACGCTTAACGTGTGGTTGTCGCGACGATACAAAATAACAGGGTAGACACCCTCCTTGCTCGCTGTTTGCCCAGGATAAAAACATGCCATCCAGGGAATTACGGTAGGCGATCCCATTCCGAAACTTGTCTTCATGACGATGCCGTGAGCCTGGCAGATAAGCCCAAGTTCAGTTGGGACTGGTACTTGGCCAAGCTCTGGCTTCTCTAGCCGCGCCTGCTGAATGAACCGTCGCAGGTAGGGGATGAATGGCGTCTTAAACTGATCCTGATTATTGAATCATCTAAATTTTCCCTGTCAGTTTACGCGTGCGCTTTATTTTCCGGTTCTACAGAAAGCCGCATGCCGACAGACTTCAGCACCGCCAGCAAGGTGTTCAGCGTCGGGTTGCCTTTCGGCGACAGCGCCCGGTAGAGGCTTTCGCGCTGAACTCCGGCCGCCTCGGCAACCTTGGCGATGCCGCCACAGGATTCCGCAATCTGGCGCAAGGCCAGCAGCGCTGCGCCACGTCCATCCGGATCATTCATTCCGGCCATGGCTTGTTTGAGATATTCGACCGCAAATTCAGGGTCAGAACGCAAGGCATTAAGTACCCATTCCTCGTGCGAGGCCGAGGCGGCATGTGTCTTTTTGATTTTCATCTGGCATTCCTCCATTGGTAGTCTTTCCAGTATTCGACAGCACGCACGATGTCCGCTTTCTGGGTGCTTTTATCTCCGCCGTGCAACAACAGCACGACAGTCTTACCGTTACGGGCGTAATACACGCGATAGCCGGGGCCAAAATCCTCGCGCAGCTCCCAAACCCCTTCGCGACAAGGTTTACAGTCACCAAAGTTTCCTGCCGAAACTTTGGCCAGACGAAAAACGATTCTCGCCTTGGCCTGCTTATCCTTGAAGGAATCGAGCCATGCCTGGAAGGGCACATGACCCGCTTCGTCGCGGTAATGTTCGATGGTGTTCATTGGTTTATTGTAACTTATAAATTACTAAAAGGAGATTTATTACATCAACTCTGTTACATCAACTCCATACCCAAACAGACTGCCAGCTCATCCGCATCCAGCGGCAGTGCGGTTGCCAGCTGCTGTTCCAGCACGCGCAGGCCGGCATCCGAGGCATCGTTGCCCTCCGCCTGCCGCAGCCTGACTCGCTCGCGCAAAACATCGGGCTCGACCTGAATATCCAATATCCCAAAGTCAGCCCCGACTCGTTGTGCCAGAGCGCGGAACAGGTCGCGCTCCCAGCGCATCAGAAAGGCCGCATCGACAATGACGCTCCAGCCGGAGAGCAGCAAACCTTCCGCCAGTTCGGCCAGATGTTGATAGGTGCGCAGGCCAAACGACTCGCTATAAATCCCTGACGCTTCTCCGCCGCGCGCGCAGGCATCCAGTCCCGCCAGCCGCTTGCGCTCAACATCGGAACGCAGGCGTATCAGGCCGTGCTTTTCCAGCAGTCGTTGCGAGAGGGTAGTCTTGCCGGAACCGGACAGACCGTGGGTGATCGTTAACGACAGGGAAGCGGGATGCCGCAATGCCGCAAGACCGCAAGGGTCTTCCCACGGAATATAAGGCGATAAATCGCCCATCCCTGAATGAAGGGCATTCCCACGCAACGACGGAGCAAAAGCTCCTGTTGCTGAATGAAGAGGCATTCCCCGCACAACTAAGGGGCTACGCCCCAAGTTGTTGCGTGAAAGGGGGGAGTGGGGAGTGGAAAGTGCGAGTTGTTCGGCCAGTTGCAGGCAGGCACTCACCTCGGCACGACTGGCAAGGCAACCCTGCTCTGCGCGCAGCGCCGCCACCTTGGCGCGCACCAGGGCGCGATAAACAGCGTAATAACGCAGCAGCGCTACGCCTTGGTAATCGCCCGTCGCTTCCAGCCAGGCATTCAGGAAGCGGGAAGCCAGACTGGCATAACCGCCAGCCCTCACCTCAACCCTCTCCCGCAGGCGGGAGAGGGGGCAATCGTCCCCTTCCACTTCAATATAAAGGGGGGATT
>JAUSLX010000070.1 GCA_030645775.1 Gallionella sp.
ACGCAACCCATCACCGCAACGGTCATATTTTCCACACCGTCATACTGTTCGCGCCAGAGTGGCATCTGCGCGCGCAAATGATGCTGGATACTTTGTGCCAATTCCTGAAAGAAGCTGCTGGTGGTACGACCGCATCCCGGACAGGCCGTCACCATAGGCGCAAACGCACGCAACCCCATGGTTTGCAATATTTCCTGACCGACCAGCACTTCCTGCGTGCGATCACCGCCCGGTTCCGGGGTCAGCGAGATGCGTATGGTATCGCCTATTCCTTCCTGCAACAGCACCGCCAGTGCGGCGGTGGAGGCGACAATTCCCTTGGAACCCATGCCGGCCTCGGTCAACCCCAGATGCAGGGCGTAGTCACATTGCTGCGTCAGGGCGCGATAAACTGCAATCAAATCCTGCACTTCACTGACCTTGCAGGACAACACGATACGATTGTGCGCCATCCCCAACTGCTCGGCGCGCTGTGCGCTCTCCAGCGCAGACACGATCAGCGCAGCGCGAGTCACTTCCTTCACGTCACGAGGTTCAGCCCGTTGCGCATTCTCGTCCATCATGCGCACGACCAGCTTCTGGTCCAGACTGCCCCAGTTCACGCCTATGCGTACCGGCTTGTCATAACGAATCGCCGTTTGAATCATAATGGTGAACGGGTCATCCTCTTCACGATTACGCCCGACATTGCCGGGATTGATGCGGTATTTCGCCAGGGCTTGCGCGCAATCCGGATAGTCCGTCAATAAACGGTGACCGTTGTAATGAAAATCACCCACCAGCGGCACATGACAACCCAACTCATCGAGCCGCCTGCGTATGGTGGCTACTTGTGCGGCAGCCTCTGGGGTATTGACCGTGATACGCACCAGCTCCGAACCCGCCTTGGCTAACTCAAAAACCTGTTTAGTGGTTGCCTCTGCATCGGCCGTATCGGTATTGGTCATGGATTGCACCACGACAGGCGCACCGCCACCCAGCATCACCTGCCCTACCAGCACCCGTTGTGACGGGCGACGTTTAATCGTATTCACTTTTACTCCAGCGTCAAACGCGCGACATCACTGCTGGCGTTAATATACGAAGACAGATCGACTGGCTTACCCCGCAAATACAGGCGTACAGCAGTGGCATGACCGATTA
>JAUSLX010000139.1 GCA_030645775.1 Gallionella sp.
AATAGCGAACGGCTCAATGGATATTTTCTTTGGTGCTTTTTTCCTGTTTTTTATCAACTGTATTTTTATCGCGGTCGCTACCTTGTTGCTGGTCAGCTACATCGATCCACCCCATAAACGCTTTGTCAGCGAGGCGCTGGAACGCAAGGTCAAGCACTACATTTACGCCGTGGTGTTTGCAACCGTCTTGCCCAGTGTCTATCTGGCCTACGGACTGGTTACACGGGAGGTCTTTATTTCCAGAGCCAACGAATACATTAAAAAAGAACTGGTATTCGAGAATGGTTTCATTGCAAAACAGACTATTTCTGCGGTTGAGCGGGTGATCGACATTACGCTGGTAGGACAGAAGGTCAGCGATGAGCGGTTGACTGAACTTTCCAAAAAACTGGAAAAATACCGGATGCCCAACGCCAAGCTGATCGTTCATCAGACCGTCATCAAGGAACTGGATGAGGCGACACTAAAGAAAACATTGCTCTCCGAGGTATTGAACAGCAATCAGCAGGAATTTGACAGTAAAAACAGTCAGTTGGCTGACTTGCAAAATGAGCTTGCCGGTTTGCGTGCGCAGCAAGGCCAACAGGACGATTATCAGCAAGAGCAGAAAAAAATATTTGACGAACTCGTTGCGCAATATCCGCAGGTTGAGAATCTGGCCATTGCAAAGACGAACGAATATCAAACGACGCCTGCCGCCGTTTCGACTGTTTTATTGCTCAACCTGACATCGAAAAAAGCACTTTCGAGGGAAGATCGACGCAAAATCAGCGCATGGTTAAAGGTCAGAACCGGGGTTGATCAGGTGAAGCTTTCGATAAATACTCATTAGGAAAACTGAGCAATATCAAAACGATCATCCAATAGCCCCGCCATGCCAATATAAGCAGCAAGCACTTTTAGGCTGCTACTGTCAGGCGCTGCGCGTTCCGTGCTGAAAAGATTGCCATATATAAGGAGAGTAATATTTCAAAAAAAATACGAGTAGGTTTAGTCGGCTACGGTAAGGCAGGCAGTGCAGTAGCCAACGTATTAAGCTGTGATCCACGTTTTGAATTGCGCTGGATTGCAAGGCGTTCGGCAATCGCAGGACAGAAAACCCATCCCGGAACCAAAATTCCAATCTTCGGAATGGTGCAGAATTCGTTCGCTGATTTATTCGAGCGTATTCCGGTGGATGCGCTGGTGGATTTTTCCTCGCCGAAAAGTATTCATAGTTACGGAGAAGAAGTGCGCAAGCGCGGCATCATGCTGGTCAGCGCGATCTCGGCTTATTCTGAAGACGATCTGGCGTATGCGCGCAGCCTGGGTCAGAGCACGCGCGTGTTGTGTTCGCCCAACATCACACTGGGCATCAATTTTCTGATCGTGGCGGCGAAGTTGTTGCGCAAGATCGCCCCGTTCGCCGATGTGGAAATACTGGAACAGCACTTCAAGGAAAAGTCGGAAGTGTCCGGCACTGCGCGCAGAATCGCTGATACGCTGGAAATTGCCGGAGAGAACATCACTTCATTGCGGTTGGGCGGCATCGTCGGGCACCACGAGGTGATTTTTGGCTTCCCCTATCAAACTGTGCGGCTGATACACGATTCGATCCGGCGTGAAGCATTCGGTACGGGGGCGGTGTTTGCGCTGGTTCAGCTTGCTGAATGTAAAAACGGTTTCTACACCTTCGATGATCTGCTGCTGCGCCTGATGCGTGATGAACTACCGGAGAGAGAACAAACTACAAAGGGATAAATCTCAAAGGCGGAAAAAAGACGACGAGTGACTGGCATCATATGCTGCCAGCGATCCAGATTTAAAAGTAGGGTTGATTCATTGAGCGGGTCAATTATCAACGGATATTCAAAAGGAAAATGATGGGGCTATTTGCAAAGTTCTTTGGCGGCATGGCGTTGAAACAGATCAAGGCTTTGGCTGAACGAGGGAATGTGGCAGCGCAAAGCGAAATTGGCACGATGTATGCACTTGGGGAGGAAGTAGTGCAGGACTACGCGCAGGCGGCGTACTGGCGCCGTAAGGCAGCAGAACAGGGGAATGCTGTTGCGCAAAGAAAACTGGGCGCTATGTATGCCATTGGTCAGGGAGTGCCGCAGGACACGGCGCAGGCGATGATGTGGATCCGTAAGGCCGCCGATCAGGGCGACGCTGATGCGCAAAACAAACTGGCACATATGCTTGCTGATTTAGATCCCCAGAATACCAGCGCAATTTCTGATGCGGATTAGAATGGCTCTATATAAAATACAGTGCATGACGTGAGTCTTTTACGGTGGGTCGTTCGATGAAATTACGCGCGATCGATAACCAGCGGCGCTTGTCTTTTGATTGCAATAGATTGAATATAAACGGCATTGTTTGTGCTTTTTCCCATTGGGTCAGGGGGCAGGATTCGGATACAGCTTGTGGACTGCCTCGATCTGCCCGATCACGTCCGCTGACAGCATCAACTCGCTGCTGTCCAGGTTTTCCTGAAGTTGGCTCAAGGTGGTCGCACCCAGTATCACGCTGGCGGTGAACCAGCGGGTGCGGGCGTAGGCGAGTGCCATCTGTGCCGGGTTTAACCCCGCTTGCTGTGCGATGCGCACGTATTCGCGGCTGGCGGCGGGTACGTTGGGCTTGTTGTAGCGCTGGCCGAAACCGGGGAACAGCGTGATGCGTCCGGGAGCCGCCGGATCGGCGAGATATTTGCCGGTGAGATGGCCGAAGGCCAGCGGGCTGTAGGCCAGCAGGCCGACGTTGGCGTGGTGGCACACTTCCGCAAGTCCGCTCTCGAAGCTGCGGTTCATCAAATGGTAGGCGTTCTGAACCGAGACGATCTTGGGTATTCCCAACTGCTCTGCGCAACATACGAATTCGGAAACGCCCCACGGCGTTTCGTTGGACAGGCCGATGTGCCTGATTTTTCCCGCCACAACCAGATCGTTCAGCGCGTGCAACTGTTCAGCGACAGGTTCGCTGTCATGCTCCAGC
>JAUSLX010000141.1 GCA_030645775.1 Gallionella sp.
ATCGCAGCGATCGCTATTCACAGGGACGCCACGAATATATGGAAATTCCGCGCAATAAAATCGAAATGTCGTATATCGGCGGTTAGGCAATCTTTCCCGGAGTCTTACAGATGAACGAATTAACGCATTTTTCCGCATCGGGCAGAGCACGCATGGTGGATGTTTCCGTCAAGGCGGACACGCACCGCCTTGCAATCGCCAGCGGAGTGCTGCGCATGCAGACAGCCACACTGGATCAGATACGCGCCGGGCGGCTCGCCAAGGGCGACGTGCTGACGGTCGCGGATGTCGGCGCGGTGATGGCGGCCAAACATACGCCGGATATCATCCCTATGTGTCATTCACTGGCGCTGACCGGCGTGGAGGTGGCGTTCAGCGAAATCATCGAGCCGGACAGTGAAGGTTGCGTCGGCATCAAGGTGGTCACGACAGTGAGTTGCGTGGGACAGACGGGGATAGAAATGGAAGCTCTGACTGCGGCCAGTGTTGCGCTGCTGACGATTTACGATATGTGCAAGGCGATTGATCGCGGCATGCGCATCGAATCCGTGCAACTGGAAGAAAAACGCGGCGGCAAGAGCGGCGTGTGGTTGAGGGGCATGGAGTAATGACTGCCCATGCACCTCTCCCCCTTTCCATCTTTCCCCCGCAAGCGAGGGCAAGGGCAAACGAACGCTTTGCGAGTTTATTGTTAACGGGCGCGTCAAAATGATCAAGGTTCTGTTTTTTGGCCCGGTGGTGGAACGCATCGGAAAAAATGCGCTGGAGGTCGGCTACCGGGACGACATGACGTTGCAGGAATTGCGCGACGAATTGGCGCTGCACTATCCTCTTGCCTTTGAAATTGTCTGTTTTTTTGCGGTTAACGGTCAGCATGTGCGCGATCTGGCCTTGCCGCTGGCAGACAATAGCGAAGTGACCTTTATGGCCAAGTTTTCGGGAGGTTGAAGTGAAGGATGCTGTCAGGATTCAATCAGACGATTTTTCTCAGGACGAGGAGATATTAGCGCTCAAGGCCAGCTCGCGGCGCATGGGCGGTATCGCTACCTTTGTGGGTTGTGCGCGGGATTTTTCCGAGGGGCGCGATGTTGCTGAAATCAGCTTCGATGCCTACGGCAGCATGGCTGTTTCCGAAATGAAGCAGTTGCGCAGCGACGCGATCGCTAAATTCGGCCTGCTGGATGCACGCATCGTGCACCGTATCTGCACTGTGACAGCAGGCGACAACATCGTGTTCATCGCGGCGGGCGCCGAACACCGCGTCGCGGCACTGGAGGCCTGTCGCTGGATGATAGACGAGCTGAAACTGCGTGTGCCGATCTGGAAAAAGGAAGTCACGCCGCAGGGCGAGGCCTGGGTGGTACCTCATCCATGAAGCCAACTGTATTCAGTATCGTCGGCCATTCCGGTTGCGGAAAAACCACGCTGGTGGAAAAACTGGTGCGAAATTTGAGTGCGCGCGGACTGCGCATCGCCACAATCAAGCACGCCCATCACAAGGTGGAGCTCGATACGCCGGGCAAGGATAGTTATCGCTACAAGGCGGCCGGAGCGACGATGAGCCTGCTGCTTACCCGCGACGCGCTGCAACTGGTGGCGGATGCTATCGATCATCGCGAACCGGAGCAGTTGGCGCAGCGTTTCATGGTTGAAGCGGATATGGTGCTGGCGGAAGGCTTCTCGCATGCGCCGGGTGCAAAAATCGAAGTGTTGCGCCGGGCCTGCGATAAACCGCCCCGTTGCGCAGTCGAAGAGGGCCTGATCGCCCTGGTCACCGACATGGATGAAATCTATCCGCAACTGCCGCATTTCGGGCTGGAAGACATTGCGGGCATCACGCGCTTTATGCTTGAACGCAGATGATTGCAGATTGCACGGCGCTGATTCTGGCGGGCGGCGAGTCGCGCCGCATGGGGCAGGACAAGGCCCGCGTGTTGCTGGGTGAGCAGACGCTGTTGCAACGCGTGAGCGCCATCGTTCAGCCCCTGTTTGCGGAGGTCATCGTCAGCGTGCGTCAGCCCCGCGCAGACTGTAATTTTCCGCAAGTCAGCGATGATCCTGCACACGCCGGCCCGCTGGCGGGTTTGGCGGCAGGTTTGGCACGCAGCAAAACTCCGTGGCTGTTCGTGGTGGCATGCGACATGCCGTTTGTAACACGGCAACTGATTGAAAATATTGATAAATTTCGCGAAGGTGTCGATGCAGTGGTGCCTGTCGTGCAAGGCTATCCGCAGCCGATGGCGGCATTTTATGCGACGCGCTGTCTGGGGGCGTTGCGCGAAATACTGGACGGCAGCGGTCGCCATAGTCTGCGCGAACTGCTGGACAGGTTGAACGTGCGTTATGTCAACGAAGCCGACCTGCAGGAAACCGACCTGCGCAGCTTTTTCGATCTGGATACGCCTGAGGATCTGGCGTTGGCAGAAAATACGACTGACCTGAGAACGGGCAAACCGCTGACCGTTGAAAGCACAGAAATCAGCGCGCCCGCAGCCGCGAGTCCATGCGCCTGATTCTCGCCCCGATGGAGGGCCTTGCCGACCATAGCGTGCGCGACGTATTGACGCGATTGGGCGGCATCGATCTTTGCGTAGCCGAATTCGTGCGGGTCACCCACCATCTGCTCACCGAAAAAATGCTGCTGCGCACCGTGCCGGAGCTGGATCACGGCGGCTGCACGCGTGCCGGAGTGCCGGTGCGCGTGCAACTGCTGGGGAGCGACCCGGTCTGCCTCGCGGAAAATGCCGCATTCATTGCCAGTCTGGGCGCGCCGGGTATCGATCTCAACTTTGGCTGCCCCTCCCCCACAGTGAATCGTCACGGCGGCGGCGCAGTCCTGCTCCAGTTCCCGGAGCAAATCCACTCCATCGTGGCCGCCACGCGGCGTGCCGTGCCGCAGCACATTCCCGTCACCGCCAAGATGCGTCTGGGGCTTTCAGATACCAGGCTGACGCTGGATTGCGCACGCGCCATCGAAGCGGGCGGCGCCGATGAAATCACCGTCCATGCCCGCACCCGCGCCGATGGCTACCGTCCTCCCGCGCGCTGGGAGTGGCTGGCCCATATCCGTGAAACGGTGAGGATTCCGATGGTGGTCAACGGCGAAGTGTGGACCCCGGAGGATAGTGAAAATATACGCCGGATCAGCGGCTGCACCGATGTCATGATCGGACGCGGCGCCATCCTACGCCCCGACCTGATGCGGCGCATCAAAACCGGGGATGAGGCCATGAACTGGCCGGCGTTGCTCCCCTGGATTGTCGATTATTACGACCAGTTGTGCGCCAGGATGGACCCGAAGCACGCGCCTGGGCGACTCAAGCAATGGCTGGGTATGATGCGTGCCGCCTATCCGGAAGCGGAAACGCTGTACCGGAGATTGCGCATCGAGCGCGATCCGGTCGCCGTCGGAAAAATGCTGGCATCCTGTCAGACTTGAATGAAACAGCGGCAAACCCGCGGGCAGTTCACGGCTATCTATATAATTTACCCGACACAAGACACTTGTCAGCGGTTGATGGGTATCATTGCGACCGGTCTGCCATTGGCAGCGCACGCTCGCCCCATTATTAACCTGTTCAATTACGGAATAAACAATGCCGACTAAAAACAATCCTCCCTTGACGACCCTATCCGATGAGGAAATGGATGAACTCGGCAATTTTTTGCTGTCGGATGCCACGTCTGATGAAACGATGATGTTGGATTGTCTCGATGGTTTTCTGACGGCCATCGCCACATTACCTGTCATGCCGCCCGCCAGTGTCTGGTTGCCGAAGGTATGGGGTTCGTCAGAAAGAGACGAGCCGTCGTTTGATAGCTATGTGCAGGTTGAACGGATCACCGGTCTGATCATGCGGCACCTGAGCAACCTCATCGTGAGTCTGCAACAGAATCCGGACGCCTGTGAGCCGATATTCGACAGCGCCGTCTATCCCGATAGTCCGCAGGAATTTATCGACGGAGAAATGTGGGCCTATGGCTATATGACGGCCATCAATCTTCAGCGTCAGGATAGTCAGGCGGTTTACAACGATCCGGATATGGCTGAAATGTTGCGTCCTATTTATTTGCTGGGTACGGAGGATCTTACGCCGGCTGAAGAGGCGCTGATCGAAACGCCATTGCAGCGCGAAGAATTATCAAAACAGATACCGGCCAGCGTCGCCGAGCTTTATCGGTACTGGACGCCGGTTCGTCGTGCCGTTACCGATCCCGCTATTCGGCGTGAAATGCCAAAAATTGGACGCAACGAAAAGTGCCCGTGCGGCAGCGGCAGGAAATATAAGAAGTGTTGCGGTGTCACCACTGAGCCAGCGTGACGCGAAGCGTAAACCCCGCCCAAAACAGATGCGCATACTGACGCTACGATGGCACGCCGCAATCACCACAATGTTTATGTAATCGAACTGTCCCAAGACGTGCTGTACGAGCCTAAGTTCAGGAAGTGCAACCCCGGTTACGTCACAGGAAAACCCTGTGTTTATGTGGGTATGACGGGATTGGATCCGGATATCCGGTTTGACAAACACAAGGCGGGAATCCAATCGAACGGGTACGTGCTGCAATACGGTCTGCGGCTGTTGCCGGACCTCTATGAAGGATTTAACCCCATGGGCTATGGCGAGGCCTGCGATACGGAAGTAGAGATCGGGATTGACTTGCGCAGCGCCGGATTTGGGGTTTGGCAGGCGTAGCGAACATCCATCATGCGTGTTGATTTTCCACACCAGGACGCAATGCCGAAATAGATTTAATCCGTTTTGATTGGCTACTTCCGCCATACTCGCGATTTTGATTTACAATGACAGCGTTGTAATACAAAACAGAAGGTGCATTATGAGCATGATTTCTATGCGCTTGCCGGACGAGTTGAGTAATCAGCTTAATATTCTGGCGATCGCTACAGGCCGCACAAAATCGTTTTTGGCTGGGCAGGCTATTCGCGATTATGTCGAACGTGAGTCCTGGCAGATTGCTGAAATTACCCAGGCAATCTCCGAGGCCGACGCAGGCGACTTTGCCAGCGATGAGGAAGTGACTGCCATCAGCGCAAAGTGGGAGCGCAATGCGGGTTAGGTGGCTGCAAAAAGCAATCAGGAATCTTGATGCCGAGGCAGATTACATCGCCCGGGAAAATCAGACAGCGGCAGCGGATATGTTCGTGTACGTCAAAAACAAGGTTGATGCAATGGGCGAGTTTCCATCCTCCGGGCGTCCTGGCAGAGTTCCGAGTACACGCGAACTGGTTGTTGACCGCTATCCATTTGTCGTTCCATACCGTGTTGTGGGCGATGAACTCCACGTTTTGCGGGTTTTTCATACACGTCGAAAATTGCCTAAGGCCTGGTAAATGTAACTGAATGAACGCCCGCTTTTTGGGCACCTTGCTTGTTCAATTTGCGGAACATTAAACGCATCGCCCTGAGACGAGAATTTTGCCAGCCGAAACCGCATTCGTGTCGTCGGGGAGGTAGATAAATACGGTCGCTTTCATATTTGATGAAACCATCAGTTAGTCAGTTAGCTCTTAAAGGATCGCAATGGAACACCTGAAAATCAGCGAGGCACAACGCGTCATCTTCGAGTCGCTTACAACACTGGATAGCGAATCAGTTCTGCTGGAACACTCGCTGGGGCGCGTGCTGGCGGATGACATCCGCGCCAACCGCGATTTGCCGCCTTACGATGTATCGGCGATGGATGGCTATGCCGTGCGCAGTGCCGATCTGGCGCAGGTGCCCGTGACTCTGGAGGTCATCGAGGACATCAAAGCGGGCGACATGCCGGGTAAAATCGTGCAGCCCGGTCAGTGCGCGCGCATCATGACTGGCGCGCCGGTGCCGCAGGGCGCGGATGCGGTGATGCGTGTGGAAGATACCCAGGAAATATCAACGAATTTGATACAGGTGATCACGACGATTAAAGACGGCCATGATGTGCGCCCGCAAGGCGAGAATATGCGCAACGGGGATGTGGTGTTGAGTGCGGGTACGGAAATCACGCCCGGCGTGATTGGCATACTGGCAACAGTCAAGATAACGCAGATGCAGGTGTATCGCCGTCCGCGTGTGGCGATTCTGTCCACCGGAAACGAGCTGGAAGCCATTAATGATCCGGTCGATATGAACAAAATCCCCGATTCCAATAGCTACGCCTTGATGGCGCAGGTGCAGGCGCTGGGTATCACGCCAGCCTTGCTAGGCATCGCGCGCGATGATCCGGCAGAACTGGAACGCTACCTCAAACTTGGCCTGGAATATGACGTGCTGCTGGTATCAGGCGGCACCTCGGTCGGCGTGCATGACTACGTGCGCCCGACCATAGAGAAGCTGGGGGTGGCGATGAAGTTCTGGCGCGTGGCGATGAAGCCGGGGCATCCGCTGGCGTTCGGCGTGTTGCACGGCACCTCAGGCGCTTCTGAAAAAGGGGCAACGCAGCGCGATGCTGTTGTTTTCGGCTTGCCCGGTAATCCGGTCTCCAGCATGGTCTGTTTTGAAGAATTTGTCGCACCCGCCTTGCGCCGCATGATGGGTCATACGCGCCTGTTCCGTCGCACCGTGAGTGCGCGTCTGGCACATCCGCTCAAGATGCGCCCGGGGCGCACCGAATTCGTCCGGGTACAACTGACGCACGATGACACGGGCTATATTGCCAGTTCCACCGGTACGCAGAGCAGTGGCGTGCTGCTGTCCATGGCCCGCGCTGACGGTTTGCTGGTCATGCCATCCGACAGCACGGGGTTGGCAGCCGGCGCGCAGGTGACCGTGCAATTGCTGGACGGGACGGTGTACCAGGATGGAACCAATATCAGGGAATAAGGCATGAATGTTGCGCGCATCGGTATTTTGACGATTTCAGATCGCGCCAGCCGCGGTGAATATGAAGACAAAGGCGGCCCGGCCATGCGTGCCTGGTTTGAGCGCGTATTGACCAGCCCCTGGCAAGCCGTCGCACGGGTGATTCCCGATGAGCAGGCGCTGATCGAAGCTGCGCTCGTCGAGCTGTGCGACAGGGAAGGGTGCAGTCTGGTCGTTACCACGGGCGGCACCGGCCCCGCGTTGCGCGACGTCACACCCGAGGCCACGGAGGCTGTGTGCGAGAAGATGATGCCGGGTTTCGGCGAGCTGATGCGCAGCGCTTCGCTGAAATTTGTGCCGACCGCCATCCTGTCGCGTCAGACCGCCGGCATACGCGGCAGCAGCCTGATCGTGAATCTGCCCGGCAAACCCTCGGCGATAGACGATTGCCTGAATGCGGTATTTCCGGCCATACCCTATTGCATAGACCTGATCGAAGGTGCGTATTTCGAGTCCGACCCTGAGCAGTGCAAGGCGTTCCGACCGGCACACGCCAAAGCCAGACAGGCATAAATGAAGTCAGCCCGACTGATAATCCTGTTGTTTTTGCTTGTCATGGCGCACGCGGCACAGGCAGGCGGGCAGATCACTATCGCTGCCGCTGCCGATCTGAAGTTTGCCATGGACGAGATTGTCAGCCTGTTCGGCAAGGTTCACCCGGCGGACCGTGTGGTAACGGTGTACGGTTCGTCCGGGAAATTCCATACCCAGATTCGCCATGGCGCGCCTTATGACTTGTATTTTTCAGCCGACATCGCCTATCCACGCGCACTTGCAGCGGACGGTTTTGCCGCTTCCGGCGTGCAGGCTTATGCGCTGGGGCGCATCGTGCTATGGCGTGCGTCGCGGGCGGTAAAGGCGCTGAGTCTGGAGGATTTGACTGATCCGGCCATACAAAGAATCGCGATTGCCCATCCCCGACATGCGCCCTATGGCAAACGCGCAGAAGAAGCGCTCAGGGCCGCTGCGCTATGGGACAAGGTCGAGGCCAAGCTGGTCTATGGCGAAAACGTCGCGCAGACCGCGCAGTTCGTGCAGACCGGCAATGCGCAGATCGGCCTCATCGCCTTGTCGCTGGCGCTCAGCCCGGAATTGTCCAGTCAGGGGAGCTATACGCTGATCTCTGACAGCCTGCATCAGCCGCTGGAACAAGGGTTCGTCATCACCAGACGTGCGGCGGATAATCCGCTGGCTGCGGATTTTGCGCGATTCATGCGCAGCCCGGAGGTGCGCGCCATCATGATCCGACATGGTTTTGTTTTGCCGGGGAAGGCCGGATAGCGCATGGAGTCCGCCTTCTCTGCTGCTGATCTGTCCGCCATCTGGCTCACCTTCAAACTGGCTACTGTCGTCACGTTCATTCTGTTGCTGATAGGCACGCCGATGGCGTGGTGGCTGGCGCGTACCCCCTCGGGCTGGAAGGGCGCAATCGGTGCGCTGGTGGCGCTGCCCATCGTGCTGCCGCCTACCGTGATCGGTTTCTACCTGCTGGTGATGATGGGGCCGGACGGGCCGATAGGCCATCTGACGCAATCATTGGGCATGGGCCTGCTACCGTTTACTTTCACAGGGCTGGTGATCGCCTCGGTTTTCTATTCCCTGCCCTTTGTGGTGCAACCGCTGCAAAATGCCTTCGAGGCTATTCCGGAACGCGCGATGGAGACCGCCGCCACACTGCGCGCCAAGCCGCTGGATACGTTTTTCAGCGTAGTGTTGCCGCTCGCCAAACCGGGTTTTCTCACCGCTGCGGTGCTGGGGTTCGCCCATACGGTGGGCGAATTTGGCGTGGTGTTGATGATAGGCGGCAACATCCCCGGGCAGACGCGCGTGGTAGCGGTGCAAATTTACGATCATGTCGAGGCGATGGAGTACGGCTCTGCGCACTGGCTGTCGGCCGGGATGGTGCTGTTCTCGTTTGTGGTGCTGTTGTTGCTCTACACCTTCAACCCGACGGGGCGGCGGAAATGATCCGTGCGTGTTTCAAGCTGGCGCGCCCCGAATTTACACTGGATGTGGATACGCAACTTCCTGCCCGGGGTGTTACCGCCCTGTTCGGTCCATCCGGCTCAGGTAAAACCACGCTGCTGCGCTGCATCGCCGGACTGGAGCGGGCCAGCGGTTCACTGCATGTGGACGGCGCGGTGTGGCAGGATAAGACTACCTTTCTGCCTACTCATCGCCGTCCACTGGGTTACGTGTTTCAGGAAGCCAGCCTGTTCCCGCACCTTTCCGTGCGCGCCAATCTGGAATACGGCTATAAGCGCATCCCGCCTGGAGAACGCCGTGTGCAACCCGAGCAGGTAATCGACTGGCTGGGACTGGGGCAGTTGATCGAACGCGGTGATCCGGCAGAACTTTCCGGTGGCGAACGTCAGCGCGTTGCTATAGCTCGGGCGCTGCTCGCCAGTCCGCGCATCCTGATGATGGACGAGCCGCTTTCAGCCCTGGACACGGCCAGCAAGCAGGACATCATTCCCTATCTGGAACGCCTGCATCGCGAACTTTCCATCCCTTTGCTCTACGTCAGTCATGCGCTGGATGAAGTGGTCAGGCTGGCCGATCATCTGGTGTTGCTGCAACAAGGCCGCGTCATTGCCAGCGGCCCGCTGGGCGAGACCCTCGCGCGGCTCGACTTGCCTACTGCGCATTTCGATGATGCGGGTGTGATTGTCGAGGCGGTCGTGGCGCAGCACGACGAGGTCTATCACCTTACCAAGCTGGAATTTTCCGGTGGCAGTCTGTGGGTGGGGCGTGTGTATCAGCCACCCGGCAGCCCTGTGCGCGCCCGTGTGCTGGCGCGCGATGTGAGTATCGCCACGACAGCGCCGCAAGGCTCCAGCATCAGTAACATCCTCGCCGCACGTATCAGTGAGATACGCGACGAAGGGGCTGATAAAGCATTGGTTCGTATGGCGGTCGGCAATGAACAAATGCTGCTGGCGCGCATCACGCGCCGCTCCAGTGACTTGCTTGATCTCTTTGTCGGCATGCACGTTTTTGCGCAGGTCAAAAGCGTCGTCTTGACTACCTGAGAAATTCTGCGCTTGCTAGCGCTGCAGGGCCAAGGCCGCGAGACAGTACAACAGTGAGTCTCTTGCGGTTTTCTGAATAAAGCCAGTCAGGCTAATAGGAAAATCCCTAATTTTATTATCTTTTTCTTATAAAAAAACCATCCATCCCTGATGGTGGCACGCTGCCTGTTCTGCGCATAATCCACCGTCAGTAAAAAATTGCTACATCGTCAATCGAATTGCTGGTGGCGACGTGAAAAGCAAACAGTCATTTCAATCGCCGCTTTGAGCCGTTGTTGGCAGATGACGAAAAGATTCATTCAAAGTATTTGCCGCAAATTTTTTACGAACTTCAGGCTTTTTTTCGCAAGTTTATTTTCTTAAAGGAGATGATCATGAAAAACTTAAATA
Organism: Gallionella sp.; assembly: GCA_030645775.1. GTDB lineage: Bacteria > Pseudomonadota > Gammaproteobacteria > Burkholderiales > Gallionellaceae > Gallionella. Next base: position 10,283 of record JAUSLX010000141.1, read on the forward strand.
CCTTAAAAATCGTTGCCGCTGTTGCCTTGGCATTGGGTATGGGC
>JAUSLX010000145.1 GCA_030645775.1 Gallionella sp.
GTTGCTTGCCCTTGATCGGGTTAACGACCAGATCGTTGTCGCGGCTGTGGATGCCGATGATCATGCCTTCGTACAGCTTGTCGCCGGGTACAACGATCATACGACCGCGATCTTCCAGTTTCCAGAGCGCGTAAGCCACGGCCTCGCCGGGTTCGGAGGAAATCAGCACACCGTTACGACGACCCGGCATATCGGCCTTGACCGGTGCGTAATCGTCAAATACGTGCGCCATGATGCCGGTGCCGCGCGTCAGGGTCATAAACTCAGACTGGAAGCCGATCAGGCCGCGCGCAGGAATACGGTATTCCAGACGCACACGACCATGGCCATCCGGCTGCATGTCTTGCAGATCGCCGCGACGACGACCCAGCTCTTCCATCACTGAACCCTGGTTGGTGTCTTCCACATCCACGGTGAGCATTTCAAACGGCTCGCAACGTTCGCCGTTGATTTCACGGTAAACCACACGCGGCTTGCCCACGCCCATTTCAAAGCCTTCACGGCGCATATTTTCCAGCAGGATGGTCAGGTGCAATTCACCGCGACCGGACAGCAGGAACACGTCGGTATTGTCTGTTTCTTCTACGCGCAAGGCCACGTTGACCAGCAACTCCTTGTTCAGACGATCACGAATCTGACGGCTGGTGATCATCTTGCCTTCCTGGCCGCACAAGGGCGAGGTGTTCACCATCAAATTCATGCTCAGGGTAGGCTCGTCGATCTTGGGCAGCGGCAGCGCTTCGGGGCGGCTCATATCGGCGATGGTGACACCGATACCGATCTCGTCGATGCCGTTGATCAGCACGATGTCGCCCGCCATGGCTTCTTCCAGCAACACGCGCTCGATGCCACGGAAACCCAGCACTTGATTGACGCGTGCACGCTTGGAGGACTTGTCGCCATTCATTACCATGACTTCCTGGCCTGGACGTATCTTGCCGCGAGTCACACGACCCACGCCGATACGACCGACGAAACTGGAGTAATCCAGCGCGGAAATTTGTAACTGCAGCGGCTCTTCAGTGGCGGCAACGGTCGGTGCATGAACATGGCTCAAAACCACATCCAGCAGCGGGAACATATTGTCAGTGACCGCTTCAAGTTCAGTCTTGGCGTAACCATTCAGCGCAGACGCATAAACCACCGGGAAATCCAGCTGCTCGTCGGTTGCACCCAGCTTGTCGAACAAATCGAAAGTCTGATCGACCACCCAATCCGGACGCGCGCCAGGCCTGTCGACCTTGTTGATCACCACGATAGGACGCAGGCCCAGTGCCAGTGCCTTTTTGGTCACAAAACGAGTTTGCGGCATTGGGCCATCGACGGCATCGACCAGCAGCAACACGCCATCGACCATACCCAGCACGCGTTCTACTTCACCGCCGAAATCGGCGTGTCCCGGTGTGTCGACGATATTGATGTGCACGCCTTTAAATTCAACAGCGCAATTCTTCGCCAGAATGGTAATGCCGCGTTCCTTTTCCAGATCGTTGTTGTCCATGACACGTTCAGCGACGAGTTGGTGAGCCGAGAAAGAACCTGCTTGAGACAGCAGCTTGTCGACCAGAGTAGTCTTACCGTGGTCAACGTGGGCGATAATGGCAATATTGCGAAGTTGGCGTGACATGGAAACAGCCTTGCTAAATGTATGGGGGGCGCATTCTACCACATGCGGAAAGACAAATCCCGAAACCTGAATTGAGGATACCCTGAATCCTCAGTCCTCAGTCCTCAGTCCTCAGTCCTCAGTCCTCAGTCCTGCTTTGATACCAATCTCGCGAACGATTTGCCACACTAACGGGCATGGCAAGTTGCCACCCTAAATACTAAACAACCACCGGCTAAAGCCGGTGGGTTTGAATTACGGACTGAAAGTCCGGATACGCGTCGGCTGAACGACGCGTCTTATCCAATGCGTGCACAAGCGACAGTCGGCTTACTCCTCCCCCTTCAAGGGGGAGGTTGG
>JAUSLX010000154.1 GCA_030645775.1 Gallionella sp.
GCGGGTTTTTATATGGTGGGTCGTCACGGACTTGAACCGTGGACCAATGGATTATGAGTCCTCTGCTCTAACCAACTGTGCTAACGACCCGTACTCTATTTACCTTCGCTGTCCAGGAAGCTCTTGAGCTTCTCGGAACGCGAGGGATGACGCAACTTGCGCAGCGCCTTGGCTTCGATCTGACGAATACGTTCACGCGTCACGTCAAACTGTTTGCCCACTTCTTCCAGCGTGTGATCTGTGTTCATTTCGATACCGAAACGCATGCGCAACACTTTCGCTTCGCGCTGGGTCAGACTATCCAGAATATCTGCCGTTGCTCCGCGCAAACTCTCATAAACCGCCGCATCAATCGGCACGGTGGTGTTCGAGTCTTCGATAAAGTCACCCAGATGCGAATCATCATCATCGCCAACCGGTGTTTCCATGGAAATCGGCTCTTTGGCAATTTTCAGAATCTTATGAATTTTATCTTCCGACATTTCCATCTTGGCAGCCAGTGTCGCTGCATCTGCTTCTTGCCCCGTTTCCTGCAGAATCTGGCGCGAGATACGATTCATCTTGTTGATGGTTTCGATCATGTGCACCGGGATACGGATGGTGCGCGCCTGATCCGCGATGGAGCGGGTAATCGCCTGACGTATCCACCAGGTTGCATAAGTCGAAAACTTGTAACCACGGCGGTACTCGAATTTATCAACTGCCTTCATCAGGCCGATATTGCCTTCCTGAATCAAGTCGAGAAATTGCAATCCGCGATTGGTATATTTCTTGGCTATGGAAATCACCAGACGCAGGTTGGCTTCGATCATGTCACGCTTGGCGCGGTGCGAACGCGCTTCGCCATTTGTCATGCGACGGTTGATTTCCTTCAGATCGGTAATAGGCAGGCCGACACGTTTCTGCATATTGATGAGATTCTGTTGCTTCTCGATAATCGCGTGCTGAAAGCGAACCAGCGCTTCGCTGTACGGTTTATTGGCCTTTACTTCCTGCCCCAGCCAGTCCAGGTCAATTTCATGACCGATAAAGCTTTTGAGAAAATGCTGACGTGGCATTTTGCTCTTGGTCACGCATATTTCCAGAATGCCCCGCTCATTATTGCGTATTTCTTCAACCAGCCCGCGCATGGTGTTGCACAACGCATCCACTTGCTTGGCGGTAAAACGAAAAGCCATCAACTCTTCAGTAATGCTTTCCTGGTGTAAATTATACTGTGCGCTGCGGTAGCCATGCTTCTCGAAAGCCTTGCCCATTTTATTGAACAAATCAGCAATCACGGCAAATCGGGCCAGCGCATCCGCCTTTAATTGCGCCAGATCTGCAGCAGCAGCAGCCGCTGTAGCGGCAGCAAGCGCCTCTTCATCCTCTTCTTCATCACCTTCATCATCATCCGAATTATCTGAGTCATCCGACGAGTCGTCTTCCTCGCTGTCCTCCTCATGATTATCGCTGACTTCCAGGCCGTGCTCACCCTCAACATCCACTTCCACAAAACCATCGATCAGCTCATTGGCACGAATTTCATCGATTTCAACTTTGGCCGCCAACGACAGTATTTCGGCGATGCTCACAGGGCAGGCCGAAATCGCCTGTATCATGTTCCGCTGACCTTCTTCGATACGCTTGGCGATCTCGATTTCTTTTTCGCGGGTGAGCAAATCAACCGTACCCATTTCGCGCATGTACATGCGTACCGGATCCGTAGTACGACCAAATTCAGAATCCACCGTCGATAAAGCAGCCTCAGCCTCTTCTGCCGCATCTTCGTCCGCAGCCGCAGGCGCGGTATCGGTCATGATCATCGTTTCCGCATCCGGCGCGACATCGCACACACGGATGCCCATGTCGTTGATCATGCTGGCCACGCTCTCGATCTGCTCAACTTCAAGCATATCGGGCAGATGATCGTTGATCTCGGCGTAGGTCAGATAGCCGCGCTCCTTGCCCAGCACGATCAGTGCTTTCAGGCTGGTGCGACGCGCATCAATATCCTGCTGCAACTCGGCAAGCGGTTTCGCTATGATGTCTTCCGGTTTTTTATCCTGCTTTTTCTTGCTTTTTTTAATCGTTGCCATATTTCATGTTTCCAGTTGCGTAAGACCTACGTTAGGACCGCAGAAAAGCGCTGCATTATACCTGAACATACTCGCGTTTTACTGACCTTTGTAGACGCTGGAGCACAGCGACTCAGCGTTGCAACAAGCGTAAATATTGTTCGCGCTCCTGGCTGCTCAACCCGGACAACCCGCCTTGCGCCGACTTCCCCTGCAAGGCCTGAAATTGCTGGCGGCGCTGCCCGTCATCAAGCTTGCTGAGCAGCCCGGCGAATTCAGCCGCCACGTCAAATGTTTCACCCCAGGCAAGCATATCAGCCTCAGCCAGGGCGAGCGATTTCGCATGGGTCGTACCTTCAAACATCTGCATCAATGCAGGACTGCTGACGGTGTAACCGACATCGCGCAACACCGAGCGCACAGCCACAACGGCTTCGGCATCCGCGCCCTCTTCATGCCAGCCATCCGGCATTTGCGCGCCCAGTTCAGGCTGCGCAATCAGGCATTGCAACAACAAACGATGCACCGAAAATGAGCTGCGTGCCGTTTTTTTCAAGGCGGGGCGCGGCGTGTGCACAATCGGCTTAATCTCAAACAGCGCCTCCAACTCGGCCTGGCTGACACCGGCAAGTGCCGCCACCTCTTTGCGCAACAGCAACGCGGCTACCGGCGAAGTAATTGCAGACAACAAGGGCTTGGCGCGCTGCAACAACTGATTGCGTCCTTCCTGGCTGCGCAAATCCAATTCAAGGCTGATTTCATGCAACAGATACCCGGACAAAGGCATCGCCTCCGCCATGCGCTGCTCAAAAACCGCTTTACCGAATTCCCGAATAAAACTGTCAGGGTCATGTTCGACCGGTAAAAACAAAAAACTGATGCGTTTGCCATCCTGCAAATGCGGCAATGCATTTTCCAGCGCCCGCCATGCAGCCTTCTGGCCCGCCTTGTCCCCGTCGAAACAAAACACGATCTGATCCGCCAGACGCAATAATTTTTGTATGTGGTACGGCGTAGTTGCGGTTCCCAGCGTGGCGACGGCATATTCAACGCCGTGTTGCGCCAGCGCCACCACATCCATATAACCTTCCACAACCAGCGCTCGCTGTCCGGCGCGTATGGCTTTTTGCGCCTGAAACAGACCATACAACTCGTGGCCTTTTTCAAACAGCGGCGTTTCCGGAGAGTTGAGATATTTTGGCTCGCCCTTATCCAGCACCCTCCCGCCAAAGCCGATGACCTGGCTGCGCACGTTGATGATGGGAAACATGATGCGGTCACGAAAACGGTCGTAACGTTTGTCATTGTCACTATTGATTACCAGGCCTGTTTCATTCAGCACATCAGCCTGATAATCAGGAAAGGCCGCCGCCAGGTTTTGCCAGGCATCCGGCGCATAGCCGATACCGAATCTTGCGGCAATTTCTCCACTCAGGCCACGTTGCTTGAGATAATCAATCGCCCGTACAGATAGCTTGAGCTGTTCGCGATAATAGCGCGTGGCAGTTTTCATCACTTCGTACAAATCCGGTGCGACCTTCTGATGATGCTCGCCCGTGGCCGACTGCTCATGCGGAACATCCATGCCCACGCTCTGCGCCAAATCCTCAATAGCCTCGACGAACCCCAGCCCGAGGTGCTCCATGACAAAACCTATCGCCGTTCCATGCACACCACAGCCAAAGCAATGATAAAACTGCTTGGCCTGGCTGACTGTAAATGAAGGGGATTTTTCGTTGTGAAACGGACAGCAGGCGACGTAATTCGTACCGGCTTTTTTTAGAGGCACGTAGCGCTCAATAACGTCCACAATATCCAGACGATTAAGCAGATCCTGAATGAAACTTCTTGGAATCATGCCAACAGTTCCTTTGCCATCAAACGGGCATGGCGAGTTTGCGAGTTATTGCCCGAGGGCAATAACCCTGCGAGAACCATTCCATTATCAGGGGTGGCTGCACGCCATGTCCGTTAGAAAAACTACTTGGACAGTTGTGCTTTTATCAGACCCGAAACTTTACCCATATCAGCCAACCCGGCCAATTTGGGCTTGAGCAGACCCATCACCTTGCCCATATCCTGCGGACCTGCTGCGCCAACTGCCGCAATGGCTTCGGATACGGCTGCAACGACTTCAGCATCGCTAAGTTGTTGCGGCATATAGTCTGCCAGGACGCTCATCTCGAATTTTTCGACATCCGCCAAATCCTGACGGCCTGCCGCTTCGTATTGACTGATGGAATCACGTCGCTGCTTATTCATCTTTTCGATGATCGCAACCACGTCCGCGTCCGACAATTCAATGCGTTCGTCCACCTCGCGTTGCTTGATAGCCGCGAGCAGCAGACGTATAGCCGAGAGGCGCGCCGTTTCCTTGGCGCGCATCGCGGCTTTCATATCATCGGTGATTTGTTGCCTCAAACCCATAGCGCCTCCAATTGCCACGTATCCTGTGGATACGGACAATCAGAAATTTAGCTTAGTACAGCTTAGGCGGCAGAGTTTGACTGCGCAGACGCTTGTAGTGACGCTTGACAGCGGCAGCCAGCTTGCGCTTGCGTTCGGCTGTTGGCTTTTCATAAAATTCGCGTGCGCGCAAATCGGTCAGCAGACCGGTCTTTTCTACAGAACGCTTGAAACGACGCATTGCGACTTCAAACGGCTCATTCTCTTTAACACGTACGGTTGTCATCTACGAACTACCTTCTACCAAAAAATTGAGGGCGCGATTCTAGCAAAATCATCCCCGCATAACAACCCATATTTCAATACGGGCACAAATAGAACAGATTATTCCAAGTCGGCAAAGCCAAATCCAAAAAAGCGACTCACACGAAGGCGCGGATAACCAGCCACTTGGCAACCGTCTTCTGGTTACTTAACGTGAAACTCGCGCAGCGATTCGTTTGCCCTTTCCCTCGCTTGCGTGGGGGAGAGCGTAGCGAGGGGGCAATTGGAAAGGGGGGCAGGCATGGCGAGTTTGCGAGTTATTGCCCGAGGGCAATATCCCTGCTAGAACCATTTCATTATCAGGGGTGGCCGCTCGCCATGCCCGTTAGTGGAATGGCTAGTTGTTTCATCAGAACGCGGAGAAAACCAAAAACGACTAAAAACCAAAAAACCAGGAAGCAGCCCCTGCGCTACAGGGATGCACCCGATTTAGCACTTCTCCGCGCCTCCGCGTGAGCAGATTTTCAGGTTAAATTATTGCACAGTGATTCGAGCAAATTTTCGCTTACCGACCTGGGCCACAACCACCCTGCCGACCTCAACCACATCAGCCTTATCATTCACGCGCTCGCCATCCAGCTTGACCGCACCCTGCTGGATCATACGCATCGCCTCCGAAGTGCTGCTCACCAGATCAGCCTGTTTAAGCAGCTGTGGCACGGCAATATTTCCGCCCGAGGCCAGCACATTGATTTCAGGCATGTCGTCCGGCAACGCCCCCTGACGGAAACGCGCCTCAAATTCACTCAATGCTGCTTCAGCATCCCGCGAGCTATGGAAGCGCGCCACTATTTCCTGCGCCAGCAACACCTTAATGTCACGCGGATTGCGACCTCCTTCCACCTCTGCGCGCCAGTGTGCAATGTCGTTCATACTTCGGAAAGACAACAATTCCAGATAGCGCCACATTAAAACATCAGAAATCGACATCAATTTGCCAAACATTTCTTGTGGCGCATCGGTAATGCCGATGTAATTATCCAGTGACTTGGACATTTTATTCACGCCATCCAGCCCTTCCAGCAACGGCATGGTCAATATGCATTGTGCAGGTTGCCCATAATGCCTTTGCATCTCGCGCCCCATCAGCAAGTTAAACTTTTGGTCTGTCCCACCCAGCTCCAAATCTGCTTTTAATGCCACCGAATCATAGCCCTGCACCAGTGGATAAATAAACTCATGTATCGCTATGGGCTGACTATTCTTATAGCGCTTGGAAAAATCGTCGCGCTCCAGCATCTGCGCCACAGTATGCGTAGCCGCCAGCCTGATCAAATCCACCGCGCTGAATTCATCCATCCAGGTTGAATTGAATACAATTTCGGTTTTTTCCGGATCGAGCACCTTAAACACCTGATCACGATATGACTGTGCATTTTCAAGCACTTGTTCGCGGGTCAAGGGCGGGCGAGTCGCATTTTTTCCGGTCGGATCACCTATCATGCCGGTGAAATCACCGATCAAAAACAGCGCGTGATGACCGAGGTCCTGTAACTGGCGCATCTTGTTAAGCAGCACCGTGTGGCCGAGATGCAAATCGGGTGCGGTCGGGTCAAAGCCAGCCTTGATACGCAAGGGGCGACCGAGCGCCAGCTTCTGCTTCAGCTCAGCCTCTATCAGCAGCTCATTTGCACCGCGCTTGATCAAATCCAGCGCATCTGTTGTTGTTATTTCACTCATAATTATTTCAAATCAAGTTTCAAGGGATCCGTTACCGCTTGTCCGGATTTCATGCCGCCTGTCAACCAGACGATACCAATTAAAAAAATCCTTACCAATGGTCAGTTTAACCTTTAAGGAATGACGTGTTTCTGTTAAAGTTCGCCCCTAATTAGAAACATAGCTGCTTACAATAAAAAACAGGCAGTTCACGGAGACGCGAATGTTAACGCAAAACATGCTCAACCAAGAACGCAAAAAGAAATTACGCTGGTTTGTTACCCTTTCCACCATGCCTTTGCTGGGCGTAGTGACGGCATTCGGACTTGTACCAACCAGCAATCTTGGATTGAACACCGGCAATGTCGCCATCGAAGAAATTGCACTGCCTGGCCCGGCAACAAACCAAACAAGCACCCCCGCCGCCACCTTCTGGCACACCGAGCGTGTACAGCGCGGCGACACAGTAGCCGATCTGATGCAACGCCTGAACATCAAGGACACCTCCGCCAGCGACTATCTGCGCAACAGCGCAGAAGCCAAATCCTTTCGAAAATTATCTTCCGGCACCGAAGTGCAAGCCGAAACAGATGCAACGGGCGCACTGGTTTCCCTGCGTTATCTGGGCGGTCAGAACGCACAAATTATAATCAAGAAGCAGGGTGCAAGCTTCAGCTCCGAAACGATTGCCGCGCAACTGGAAAAGCGTTTATTTGTACGCACCGGCGAAATCAAAACCAGCTTGTACGCCGCCACTGACGCAGCCGGCATGCCGGAATCAGCAGCCAATCAACTTACCCAGATTTTCAGCGGTGACGTAGATTTCCACCACGACTTGAGACGCGGCGATCGTTTCACCGCCGTGTATGAAATGACTTACAGCAATGGCGCTCTGGTAAAAGCAGGCAAGATACAGGCCGCCGAATTTATCAATCAGGGCCAGGTTTATCGCGCCGTACTCTTCCAGAGCGGCGAAAATCACAGCGACTATTACACTCCCGAAGGCAAGAGCTTACGCAAAGCCTTCCTACGTTCGCCTATCGCTTTTTCACGCGTCAGCTCCGGTTTCACTACTTCGCGTTTCCATCCCGTGCTCAATAAATGGCGCGCCCATAAGGGCGTTGATTTTGCCGCACCGATCGGAACCCCCGTCAAGGCAACCTCGGATGGCGTGGTTTCCTTTTTCGGCAAACAGAATGGCTACGGCAATGTCATCATGCTCAAGCACCAGGGACAACTCTCCACGGTTTACGGGCATCTGTCGCGCTACGCCAAAGGGCTGCGTAACGGCAAACACGTGGCACAAGGCGATGTAATCGGCTATGTCGGCATGACTGGCATGACCAGCGGCCCGCATTTACACTATGAGTTCAAGATCAATGGACAACAACGCGATCCCTTGCGCGTTGCGTTACCCAATGCCTTGCCTATCACAGGCGCCAACAAAGTTGCCTTCCAATCCATGGCTGATAAATTTGTCGCGAGCCTGAACCAGTTGCGCAACACCAACCTTGCCAAACTTGACTAAAGCAAGTTGAAAGTATCTGCGAAGCATCAGGCTGAGCTTTACGTCGGGCTGATGTCGGGAACCAGCCTGGACGGCATTGATGCCGTCCTCGTTGCCTTCGGGCAATCTCCTCCTGTACTCATCAGCCAATATTACCTGCCCTACCACGGCACGCTAAAACAAGCCGTGCTGGATCTGCACCAGCCAACTTACAACGAATTACATCAGACTCAACTGGTTGGCAATCAGCTAGCACAACTCTATGCGCAGGCCGTCAATGCCCTGCTGGCTAAGATCAATTACACAGCCGAACAAATAACAGCCATTGGCTGTCACGGCCAGACCATCCGCCACTGCCCGGAACACGGCTATACGCTGCAAATCGGCAATGCCGCGCTGCTGGCTGAATTAACCGGCATCACCGTGGTGAGTGACTTTCGCAGCCGTGACATTGCCGCCGGCGGTCAGGGCGCGCCGCTGGTTCCTGCCTTCCATGACAAACTGCTGCGTCATTCCGGGCGACACCGCGTCATCGTCAATATCGGCGGGATCAGCAACCTGACCAACCTGCCACCTCAGGGCAGCACTTCCGGCTTTGACTGCGGACCGGGAAATATTTTGATGGATGCGTGGTGTTTGAAGCACATCGGCAAGCCTTATGATGCCGATGGAACATGGGCCGCAACGGGGAAAATATTGCCTGAACTGCTGGTTAAAATGCTGAATGAACCATACTTCGCACTTCCGCCACCCAAGAGCAGTGGACGCGACCTATTCAACATGGCGTGGTTACATAACCATTTGCGCGGTGACGAATCGCCCGAAGACGTGCAAGCTACCCTCACCGAATTGACCTCACGGACTATCGCACAGGCCATAGATACGCAATGCAACGACGCTCAGGACATTTATCTTTGCGGAGGCGGGGCGCACAATCTGGTTCTGCGCACCCGCCTCGCTGCCCTGCTGCCCTGCTGCAGCGTGCAAACCACAGATATCCTGGGTGTGGACGGCGATTATCTGGAAGCCATTGCTTTCGCCTGGCTGGCACAACAAACCCTGCTGGGACAAGCAGCCAATTTGCCGCTGGTTACCGGCGCAGCCCACCCCTGCATACTGGGTGCAATTTATTCCGCATAAAAAAGGCGCGACATGTCGCGCCCTTCTTATTTACCTGTCACGCACTTATGCCGAGAAAGACGATCCGCAACCGCAGGTAGTGGTGGCGTTCGGATTCTTGATAACGAACTGCGAACCTTCCAAACCTTCCGTGTAATCGATTTCCGCGCCAGCCAGATACTGAAAGCTCATCGGATCGATCAGCAATTGCACACCATTTTTTGTCAGCACGGTGTCATCTTCGTTGACGATCTCGTCGAACGTAAAACCGTACTGAAAACCGGAACAGCCGCCGCCGCTGACGAATACGCGCAGCTTGAGCTCAGCATTACCTTCTTCCTCAATCAGCTGTTTTACCTTATCGGCCGCACTATCGGTGAACAACAACAGTTCCGGTGATTCTGTTACAACAGCTTCGCTCATTGCATTCATAATTTCTCCTTAAGATTGTTGGGTACTACCCGTTTTAAACGCCAGCACATTTTCCTGATCGTTGGCATTAACGTGAATCAGACGGCCATCAAGAACGGCGCCTACCTGAATTTCCAAAGTTTTATAATGCACGTCGCCTGTGACACGGGCTTTAGTGTGGAGTTCCAGATATTCACTTACCGTCACTGCACCACAAATAACGCCATTAACGACCAGATGTGTGGCATTGACTTCACCCGTCACACTCCCCTGTTCACTCAACACCAGCGTAGATGGCTTGCCCGGCTTGGCGATTACGTTTCCGATTACTTGACCATCAATACGCATGCCGCCAGTGAAACTCACATTGCCATCAATAACCGTATCCGCACCAATCAATGTATCAATCCGGTTTTGTGGCTTGCTGTATTTCTTGTTGAACAAATCCATTCCTAACTTTAAAGATTGACGCTCTGCCGCACCGTGGGCTCGCGTGCTCCTTGCTCGAACAGTCGTACCTGAATATTTTGCAATTGCGCATCAGGCGGCAGCATAACATTTTGTTCCAGACGCTGATAATACTTGAAATTCAATTTGAATTGGGCATACCCTGACACATCTGCGGGGAATAGCCGTGTCGATTTCCGCCCATTTTGCACCATGGTCGCAATGAGTTGATAACCGCCGCTGAACTCCTTGACGCGCTGACCGCTCTGCACCAACAACATGCGTACACGATACTCGCCACGAATCTGATCTCGCTCCAGGCTCAAGCGATGAATCGCCAATTCGCCCTCCTTGCCATTCGTTGCCGTCAAATTCTGAAAAAAATTCAGGTCGCCCTGCAAACGGGCATTTTCTTCATGCAGACTTTTCATCTGCCTGGCAGTCTCCTGACTACGCCCCTGTTCAATCTTAATTTGCTGTTCGTATTGCGCAGCCTTTTTGTTAAGTTGCACATTTTCATCGCTCAGCCCGGCAAGCCTTGCGCTCAGGCCGATCAACTCACGCTGTGTTTCTCCGCGGTGAAAACCGGCAAATTCCAATCCGCTTTCATAGGCGAACCAAGCCAGGCCAGCCGCTCCCAGCACAAACGGCAATATCATGCACCAGCGCAAATACCAGGCAATATGCGTGCGCACCGATAAACGCGGCGCGGTGATGCCGAACCTGCGTTTAACCTGTCGCAGCACTTTAATAGCAGCCTCGCACTAATGCGTGCTTAAGCGCGCCCCTCTTCCCAGCCCTCTCCCGTAAGCGAGCGAGGGTGAAAACGCGTTGTTGCACGAATTTCATATTAGGGAAGCAGGGGGACAATATTCAAGGCGGTATTTTCAGGTAGATCGAACATGATATTCATATTCTGCACCGCCTGTCCTGCCGCACCCTTGACCAGATTGTCGATCACCGACAATACCACCACCGTATCACCGCCTTGCGGGCGATGTACGGCGAGGCGACAACGATTCGAGCCACGCACCGAGCGCGTCTCCGGATGGCTGCCTGCAGGCAACACATCAACAAAAGGCTCATTCGAATAACGCTGCTCGAACAACGCCTGCAAGTCCACGTCACGCGTCAGCTTGCCGTATAGCGTAGCGTGTATGCCGCGTATCAGCGGCGTGAGATGCGGCACGAAAGTCAGGCCGACATCACCACCCGTGACAAACGCCAAACCCTGCCTTATTTCCGGAAGATGACGATGTCCGGCGACACCATAGGCTTTGAAGTTATCACCGGCTTCGGCAAACAGCGCCGGAATTTCCGCTTTACGACCCGCACCCGACACACCCGACTTGGCATCGGCGATCAGGCTGCCGACCTCGATCACGCCCGCTTCCAGCAAGGGAAGAAAACCCAGCTGCACGGCGGTCGGATAACAACCTGGATTGGCAATCAGACGTGCCGATTTGATTTGTTCGCGATTGATTTCCGGCAAGCCATACACGGCCTCAGCAACCAAGTCTGGGCAGGCATGCGTCATGCCATACCATTTTTCCCAGGAGGTGATGTCCTGCAGCCGAAATTCTGCTGCCAGATCAATCACCCTGACGCCCGCATCCAGCAAGACACGCGCCTGCTGCATCGCAATGCCATTCGGCGTAGCAAAGAAAACCAGATCGCACTGTTCCAGATGCGCCTCATCCGGATGCACGAACAACAGATCGACAAAGCCGCGCAGACTGGGAAACATCTGACTGACCGCCGTACCGGCATCGGCACGCGAGGTAATCACCCGCAAGGAAACCTGCGGATGCAGCGCCAGCAACCTCAACAACTCAACCCCGGTGTAACCCGTCCCGCCTACTATGCCAACTTTAATCATGACAGTCCTTTTTAATGTTCGGCATGATACAACAACAATGCAAAAGCCGCCCGAAGGCGGCTTTGTGAGACATCCAATCGATTAACGCTTGGAGAATTGCTTCCTGCGGCGCGCCTTGCGGAAACCGACTTTCTTACGCTCGACTTCACGCGCATCACGTGTAACCAGACCAGCTGCCTTCAACACAGGTTTGAAATCTGCGTTGTAGTCTATCAGTGCACGTGTAATGCCATGACGCACTGCACCCGCCTGACCTGCTTCACCCCCACCTGATACGTTAACCATGATATCGAACTGGCTCAGTGTTTCGGTCAGTGTCAATGGTTGACGGACAATCATGCGTCCCGTTTCGCGGGAGAAAAACTCATCAACCGGCTTGTCGTTTACCACGATATTGCCTTTACCTGCCTTGATGAATACACGTGCTACCGCGCTTTTGCGGCGACCCGTTCCGTAGTTATAAGATACGCTCATGATTACGCCTTCAACAAGTTAATGAGTGTCGGTTGCTGTGCTTCATGAGGATGAGCAGAACCTGCATACACCTTCATCTTGCGCAACATCGCGTAGCCCAACGGGCCCTTAGGCAACATGCCCTTGACGGCTTTTTCCAGAACGCGGGCAGGATGACGGCCTTGCATTTTGGTGAAATTAGTTGTGTACAGGCCGCCTGGATAACCAGTATGACGATGGTACAACTTAGCTTCAGCTTTATTACCTGTTACTCGCAATTTATCCGCATTGATGACTACGACGAAATCGCCCGTATCCACGTGTGGGGTGTAAATTGCTTTATGCTTGCCGCGCAGACGCGAAGCAATTTGTGCTGCCAGACGGCCGAGCACTTGATCAGCAGCATCAACCAGAAGCCATTCGTGCTGGACTTCATGTGCTTTTGCGGAAAATGTTTTCATATCCACTATTCCTAAAATTCTATATTGAAACCTCGAAGGGCGCGAATTCTAGTGCACCCAACCCGACTCTGTCAAATAGTATTTAGCTAACGGGCATGGGAAAGTGACCACACCTGATAATGAAATGGTTCTCGCAGGGATATTGCCCGAGGGCAATAACTCGCAAACCCGCCATGCCCGTCCCCCTCACCTCGACTCCTCGCTGCGCTCTCCTCTCCCGCATGCGGTAGAGGAGGCGAACGAATCGCTACGCGAGTTTCACGTTAACCTCACAGGCGTAGCTTGCTTATTTTTGCCTGTGCAGGGTAAATCACATCCGTTGTATTCAATTGTTGCTGATATTTGTAATAATATGCCCAGATTCTGTAATCTGAAAATCACTCATGTCCTGGTTTGCAACAAATCTTATAAGTACGTTCATGCTGCCTCCGCTGAGTCTGCTGCTCTTGCTGTTGCTGGGTTTGCTTTTTTATCGACGCCCCGCGATTGCCCGCCGCCTGCTTATCGCGTCGTTTGCCTTGCTCTGGCTGGCTTCCACGCCCTATATAGCCGAAGGCGCCTTGCAACTGCTGGAACGACAAACTTCACCCCTGAATATTGACACGCAAGGCGCATCAGCCATCGTGATACTGGGTGGCGGCACGTATTTTCATGCCCCTGAATATGCAAACCAGGACACAGTCGGCGAGATGACTCTGGTACGTTTACGTTATGGCGCCAGATTGCAGCGTGAATTGCAGCTGCCCGTACTGGTGACGGGAGGCAAGCCTCTCGGCAATTCCGTTTCGGAGGCACAGCAGATGCGCATTGTCCTTGAACAGGATTTTCAGATTCCTGTGCGCTGGACAGAAGGCAACTCCGATAATACTTTCGAAAATGCCCGCAATTCATTTCATACATTACAAAAGGCCGGTATCAAGAAAATTTATTTGATCACCCACGCCTGGCATATGACTCGCTCGGCAACTGTTTTTCGCCGCGCTGGCTTTGAGGTGATCGAAGCACCCACTGCGTTTACCACACGCTACCAAATCGACCTGCTGGCCTTCGTTCCCCGCGCCGAATCCCTGCGCGACAGCAAAATCTTTATCCATGAAATAATCGGTTTGCTTTGGTATCAGGCAAAATCAACGTTTTCTCACCAAATCAAGGAAATAACATGAAAGCACGTGTCAAATGGGTGGAACAAGTTTCCTTCCTGGGTGAAACCGAAAGTAATCACGCCGTACTGATGGATGGCTCACCCGCTGTCGGCGGTCGCAATCTCGGCCCGCGACCGATGGAAATGCTGCTGCTCGGCGCAGGTGGCTGTAGCAGTTTCGATGTAATCTCCATCCTGAAGAAAGGCCGCCAGGCCGTTACCGACTGCTACGTAGAACTGGATGCAGAGCGCGCCGACACTGACCCCAAAGTATTTACCAAAATACACATGCATTTCGTGGTCAAGGGTCGCGACATCAAACCAGAGCTGGTTGAAAAAGCCATCAAGTTATCTGCTGAAAAATACTGTTCCGCCTCCATCATGCTGGGCGCTACCGCTGTCGTGACCCACGACTTTGAAGTGATTCAGGAGCAGGGCTAAAACCTGACTCACGCGGAGGCGCGGATAACCAGCCACTTGGCCACCGTTATTTGGTGGCTTAGTGGAGTGGCTATTTGTTTCATCAGGACGCGGAGAAATTCAAAAACAAAAAATAAAGTTAATTCCGTCACATAAATTGACATGAGGGTGAGGGGGCGGGTAACCTCAAAATCTCAAGGGATTGCCTTAGAATGGAACTGTCATGATAAGCAGAAAGCATCAGAGCGTCATTCGCGCTCAATTAACTGAATTTTCTTTGCCGCCGATTACAGACGGGTTGGTTCTTGGTCGGCTGTCGCCCATCGGTCACGTGGCGGTGGGTACGGCGTTGAGTTTGTTGACCACGACTGCATTTGAACACTTGGCTATAGAGGATGACGTCATCGGCGATGTGCTGATACGCAGCGCCATTTTACGTAAAACATCCAAGGAGCAGCTTATCAATTTTGTGCTTCAGGAAATCAAGCCGGTTATGGGTGCGGAAGAAATCATTCGTTTGGATATAAAAATCGAG
>JAUSLX010000075.1 GCA_030645775.1 Gallionella sp.
CGCTCGATCAACTACTTACAAATATTGAAATGCAAATCGATACGTCGCAAAACGATAACCAATTGAATCTATTTAACTAAATTGCCGGACACTACTGACCAGCAATATCAATATAAGCATTATTTGACATAATATACATTATGCGAATTAATTATTTTCCTAATCAATTGATTATTAAAGTTTTCTATATCATTATCACCGCCCGTACGCTTCCGTCGCATAGCGGCGCATCATGCGATGGCTGTTGAAATAGGACGCGTTTTTACTGATCGCGCCCTTCATCACTTTGATCCAGCCGCTGGTATCGTCGTAGTACAACGGCAACACTATCTGATCGAGTTTATCGTAAAGCGCCTGCGCGTCGCCGTCCGGAATATCCGCCGCAGCGCCTATCGCCCAGCCGGTTACACCTTCAATGCAGCCTTCCAGCCACCAACCATCAAGCACGGATAGATTGGGTACGCCGTTGAATGCGGCTTTCATGCCGCTGGTGCCTGAGGCTTCCATGGGCGGCAACGGCGTATTGAGCCACGCATCCACCCCGGCGGTCAGGGTCTGCGCCAGCGCCAGATCGTAGTCAGGCAGATAGGCAACCGTTATCGTGCCGGCCAGGGCGCGCGCATGGTCATGCAATTGCGCGATGACATGCTTGCCATTTTCGTCTCGCGGGTGCGCCTTGCCTGCCAGCACGATCTGGAACGGGCGCTTGCGCGCGATCGCCTTTAACCGTTCGAGATCGGAAAACAGCAAATCCGGGCGCTTGTATGCCGTCATGCGGCGTGCGAAGCCGATGACGGGAATCTGCGGGTTCAGCACCACCCCAGTCAGAACTTGCACTTTTTCGATGAGCTGCTGTTTCGCCTGAACATGCGCCTGCCAAATCACCGTATCGGGAATGCAGCAGTCGGCGCGTATCAGTAACTGCGGCTCGTGACACCAGCCCGGAACATGCTGGTCGTAAATCTGGCGAAATCCTGCGGACGCCCAGGTGTAGGGATGTACGCCATTGGTAATCGCATGCACCCGGTAACCGGGGAACATCGCATTTGATATTTCAGCATGTTTTCTGGCGACACCGTTGACATATTCGCTCAGATTCAGCGCCAGCCGCGTCATATTCAAACTGTCCTCGCCAGCCAGGTGTTTGAGCATCTCGAAATCGAAACCGTTATCCAGTACGCGCCGCACCAGATCGTAGGAGAAACGGTCATGCCCCGCCTCTACCGGTGTGTGGGTGGTAAAACTGCACAGGTCACGCACGCGCGGAATGTCATATTGCGATTCGCCGGGACGCAGGTGTTCGGCAGAATAGGTGTAACGCCGCATCAGTTCCAGTCCGAGCAAGGCGGAGTGCCCCTCGTTCATGTGGTAATGCCGTATCGTAAAGCCGAGCGCCTGCAACAGACGCGCACCGCCCAAGCCCAGCACGATTTCCTGCTTGAGCCGGTAAACGTTGTCACCGCCATAGAGATAGTGGGTAATTTTGCGATCATCGCTGCTGTTCTCGTCAAGATCGGTATCGAGCAACAGTACCGGTTGACGACCGCCCATGTGCCCCTTCAGCACATACAGCCATGCACTGATCCAGACCTTGCGCCCCTCGATCAACACGGCAATCCTGGCATCGAGTGCTTGCGCAAGACCGGCAGGATCCCAGTTCGCCGGATGTTCCGACTGACGGCCCTGCGCGTCAATTTCCTGGCGGAAATACCCGGCGCGACTGACCAGACTGACTGCCACCATAGGCAGGTCGAGATCGGTAGCCGAACGCAGGGTATCACCGGCAAGTACGCCTAATCCACCGGCATAAGTCGGAATTTCATTTTGCAGCGCAATTTCCATCGAGAAATACGCGATGCGCGGCATGTGAATAAATTCATCAAGCATGATCAAATTATCTCCTTAGAAATATGGCTGTCGCCTATCCATGCCTCATCCGGCGTAATAAGACCAGCTGCTCACAATGACGATCAAGATGCCATCTTTTGCCAGCGCACATCATAATCGTTCATACCAGCTCTTTCATGGTATTTTGAGTATCTCCTGGCGCATTTGCTGCGCCAGGACGAGCCTGGCTATTTTCCGCTCTGCATCAGCATATCCTGACGCTCGAACATCTGTTCCATCATCATCTGCATCATCTCCATGCGCTCCTCCATCATCTGGTGCATGGGCATCATGCCGCCGGTCTGTGCCTGCTGTCCTTTGCCCTGCCCCATCATGCACATCCCTTGTCCTGCGCCCGTCATGCCCGTCATCTTCATGTCGCGCATCATGCCCATGGTGTCGCGCAGCGCCTGGGTATGCTGCTGCATAAGCTCTTTACGCCCGGCGGGGTCTTTGGCCTCGCGCAGTTTGGTCATAAGCGCCTGCGCCTGTTTCATGCGCTCTTGCGCCTTGACTATTTGTGCATCGACAGCACCGGTATCGCCTGTATTACTCATGGTCTTGTCGGGTGTGGCAGGCTGTTTTGAGGGGGCGCTTTTCACGGGTGTAGGTTTAGTCACAGGTGCGCCAGCCTGTTCAGGGTGATGTGCATCATCGGCATAAACCACAGTTGCACCCATCAAAATCCCCGCAACTGCACTCCTAATCAGTAATTTTTTCATGGCTAACTCCTTTAAGGTTGACGAAAAAAACACCCACACGCTTCAGGTGTGTTGCCGGAACAACGCTGTACAACAAACCGTTAATCAACTTTGTCTCTTGAATAATCCGCGCCAACCCGGCCAGAAAGCCGGCGTGCGTTGCTGATAATCGGCATAAACCCCGCCAAAACGGTTTTCCGCATCCCGCTCCTCGGTACGCGCCAGGCGCACATAGACCCACACCAGGATAGGAAACATCGCCAGTGTCACTATCGTCGGCCATTGCAGCAGGAAGCCGAACATCACCAGCACGAAAGCCACATATTGCGGATGACGGATGCGCGCATAAGGCCCGGTGACCGCCAGCCTGTTTCGCTGCACCGCTTGATAGAGCACCTTCCAGGCGGAAGCCAGCAGCCAGAATCCCCCGAAAATGAACAGCGCACTGAGAATATGGAACGGCCCCATGTGCGGATTTGCACGCCAGCCGAACATCATCTCCAGCAAATGTCCGGAATCATGGGATAGCCAGTTCACGCCGGGAAATTTTTCTGTCAACCAGCCGGACAGGAAGTAAATGGTCAGTGGAAATCCATACATTTCGGTGAACAGCGCCACGATGAAAGCGGAATAAAGTCCGAGTGTGCGCCAGTCGCGCCGCGACTGCGGCTTGAAAAAGTTGAAGGCAAAAAAAATAAAGAATGCCGAGTTGAGAAGGACCATTAACCACAGGCCATAGGCATTTTCAGTCGTGTTCATTTTTCGCTCCTTTCGTCATGCCCGTGATGCATGAACAGATGCATCAGCGGGCAGGCGAGCAGCAACAGAAACGGCAATGCGCCGAGCAGGTGGGCGCGGTGTTCGGTAAACAGAAAAAATGCGGCAATCGCCAGAAACCCCACGAAAATCCAGTTGTATCTTCGTGGAGAGCCGCTTGCGCCGTGCCCTGCATGCTCGTCATGTTCCATCACGCTTCCCCTTCAAAAAAGTTCACGTCATCAAAAGCCTTACACCTTCACCCGGTTCAACCTGAGTGCGTTCAATATCACCGACACCGAGCTGAAGCTCATTGCCGCCGCAGCGATAATAGGCGAGAGCAGCAGGCCGAAGAACGGGTACAGCACGCCTGCTGCAATCGGGATGCCGAGTACGTTATAGATGAAGGCGAAGAACAGGTTCTGGCGGATGTTGCGCATGGTGGCGCGCGACAGGCGCACCGCGCGCACGATGCCTGTCAGGTCGCCCTTGATCAGCGTCACACCCGCACTTTCCATCGCCACGTCGGTGCCGGTTCCCATCGCAATGCCCACCTGTGCCTGTGCCAGTGCCGGGGCGTCGTTGATGCCGTCGCCCGCCATCGCCACGATACGACCCTGCGCTTGCAGTTGCCTGACGATGGAGGCTTTCTGCTCGGGCAGCACTTCCGCCTCGATACGGTCTATGCCCAATTTGCGC
>JAUSLX010000170.1 GCA_030645775.1 Gallionella sp.
CAAGGTGGGCATTCCCGCCGAATACAACTGGCAGAGCCTGAAGGCCAAGCGCGGAGCGGAACTGGAGGTGCATTACGTGACGCTGTTGCGCGAGCTGGGCAACAAGCCGGGGATGCTGGGGACGATTTTCACCAAGGCGCAAAACAAGATTCAAGACCCGGCCAAGCTGTATCGCCTGATCGACATGGTGAACGAGACACAGTGGGTGACGATGGGCGCGGATGTGAAGGGCGACATCTATGAGGGCTTGCTGGAACGCAATGCGGAAGACACCAAGTCCGGCGCGGGGCAATACTTTACGCCGCGCGCTTTGATTCACGCGATGGTGGAATGTGTGCGGCCTGAGCCGATGAAAACCATCGCCGATCCAGCCTGTGGCACGGGCGGCTTCTTTTTGGCGGCTTATGATTTTCTGGTGTCCGAGCACAAGATGGACAAGACGCAGAAGGCCTTTCTCAAGCACGATACGTTTAACGGCAACGAGATCGTGGCGGGTAAGAGCCTTGCTGATTTGAACAATCTCCCAGAGCCGGATGTGCTGGCGGGTGAGATTATCGAAAATCTGGAGGCGGGTTTGAACAGCTTCCGGGAAATCGCGGCGGCTTTGTAATTATTCAATAAAGGTTTCTATGTCTGTCTTTCAGCAACTTTTTACCCGCCGCATGCTGATCTGCGTGTTTACTGGATTCGCTTCCGGTTTGCCGCTGTATCTGTTGTTTAATCTGGTTCCCGCCTGGTTGCGCAGCGAACAGGTCGATCTGAAAACCATCGGTCTGTTTGCATTGATCCAGTTCCCCTACACCTGGAAATTCATCTGGTCGCCGTTTCTGGACCGCTATGCCCTGCCGTTATTGGGACGGCGGCGCGGCTGGATGGTGTTGACTCAGGTCGGGCTGCTGGCAGTCATCGCGATGATGGGTGGTTTTTCGCCGACCAATGATCTGGCTACCATCGCCTGGATGGCTACGTTGCTGGCGGTATTGAGCGCCACGCAGGATATCGTGCTGGATGCTTACCGGCGCGAGTTGCTAAGCGATGCCGAGCTGGGTCTGGGCAACGCGGTGCATGTCAACGCCTATCGCATCGCAGGTCTGATACCCGGCTCGCTGTCGCTGATTCTTGCCGATTTCCTGCCCTGGGATCTGGTATTTATCATCACCGCGCTGTTCATGCTGCCCGGCATTGCGATGACGCTGGTGATCCGTGAGCCGCAGATCGCGACCGTACCCAAGACCTTGCGTGATGCGGTGGTCGAGCCGTTCCGTGAATTTATCAATCGGCAGGGCTGGCGCAGCGCGCTGTTGATTCTGGCCTTTTTGCTGTTTTATAAGCTGGGCGACAGCATGTGTACCGCGCTGGCCACGCCGTTCTACCTGGACATGGGCTTTTCCAAGACGGACATTGGCCTGATCGCCAAGAATGCGGGTCTCTGGCCTGCGGTGATCGGTGGCATGCTGGGCGGCTTGTGGATGGTGAAGATCGGTATCAACCGTGCGCTGTGGCTGTTCGGCGTAGTGCAGTTGTTGTCCATTTTCGGTTTCGCCTGGCTGGCCTCAATCGGCTATCACAGCGAGATCGGCGCGTTGGAGCGTACCCAGCTGGCTGTGGTGATTGGTCTGGAAGCGCTGGGTGTCGGGCTGGGTACGGTGGCCTTCGTCGCCTTTATCGCGCGCACCACGCACCCGGCTTATACGGCCACGCAGTTCGCACTGTTCACCAGTTTGATGGCGATTCCACGCACCTTCGCCAATGCCGCCACCGGCTGGCTGGTTGAGTCTATGGGCTGGGGCGGGTTTTTTCTGTTGTGCGCGGCGCTGGCTGTACCGGGGATGCTGTTGCTGCTGAAGGTGGCGCCGTGGAATGAAGCGCCGCGTGATGCGGGTTGAGATTGATATCAGGCCGGTAGTCCGCACCCGGTGTGCGGCGCCTGTTCATCCAGAAACCCGGCTATCCTGGCAAATTCCGTCACCGACAGGTTCTCCGCGCGCAGCTGGGGGTTGATCCCCAGCTGCTCAAATCCGGCTTCATTCAAAAAACTGCGCAGCGTGTTGCGCAATGTCTTGCGGCGCTGGCCGAAGGCGGCAGCGACTATCTGAGCGAACAGCACTTCATTTTTCACCTGAATTTCGCTCACTGGCAGCGGAATCATGCGCACGATGGCAGAATTTACCTTGGGCGCGGGACGGAACGATTCCGGTGGCACATCGAGCAGTTTTTCCATGAAAAAACGGTATTGCAGCATCACGGACAGCCGTCCGTAAGCGGGTGTGGAGGGATAGGCCACCATGCGTTCGACCACCTCGTTTTGCAGCATGAAGTGCATGTCGGTGATGCGCGCAGCATAGTCGGAAAAGTGAAACAACAGCGGTGAGGAGATGTTGTAGGGCAGATTGCCGACGATGCGCAGCGGTGCATCCAGCGTGGCGAGATCAAATTTCAGCGCGTCTCCGGCATGTATCACCAGTTTGGCATTAGGCTGAGGATAGTCGTTTTCCAGCCGTGCGATGATGTCACGGTCGATTTCCACCACATGCAATCGTTTCAGGCGTTTGAGCAGCGGTCGCGTCAGCGCGCCCAGACCCGGGCCGATTTCCACCAGATTATCGTCCGCTTCCGGACGGATTGCGCCGATGATGTCGGCAATGATGTTTTCATCCACCAGAAAATTTTGGCCGAATTTCTTTTTTGCTTTATGCATTTTAGGAACCTGGAAAGCGCTATTGGGTTTTTGGTTTCGGTTTGCCGACTCAAAGTTATGAGGTCAGACGTTCAAATCGAGCCATCTGTGCTGCAACCTTGATGGCTTCCAGCAGGCTGCCGCTGTTGGCCTTGCCCGTTCCGGCCAGTTCCAGCGCGGTGCCGTGATCCACCGAGGTGCGAATGATGGGCAAACCTAAGGTGATATTGACCCCCTGGCCGAAGCTCGCATGTTTCAGCACCGGCAGCCCCTGATCGTGATACATGGAGAGCACGCAGTCGCATTGCGCCAGCTTGTCCGGCGTAAACAGGGTATCGGCAGGCAGCGGCACACTGACGTTCATTCCTGCTGCACGCAATTTGTCGAGCACCGGTATCATCACCTCGATCTCTTCGCGCCCCATATGCCCGCCCTCGCCCGCGTGCGGATTCAGGCCCGCCACCCGTATGCGTGGCTGCGCGATGCCGAAGCGCTGCTGCAAGTCGCGATGAATAATGTGTAACACGTCCTCCAGCAGCGGCCCGGTGATTGCATCCGCCACCTCCCGCAAGGGCAGATGCGTCGTGGCTAGTGCCACACGCATTCCGCCGCCGACCAGCATCATCACCACCTGCGGCGTCCGTGTCAGCTCGGCTAAAAACTCGGTGTGCCCGGTAAACGGAATCCCGGCATCGTTGATGATGCCTTTGTGCACAGGCGCCGTCACCATGCCGGAAAACTCGCCCGACTGACAGCCCTGCACGGCCCGGCGCAGCGTCGCCAGCACATATGCACTGTTGTCTGCATTTAATTCGCCCGCGACGGAAGGAACAGCAAGCGGGATGTGAATGACGGATAGTGAGTGGTGAGTAGTCAGTGGCAAGTCGCGCTTTTCCCACTCACTACTTCCCACTTCCCGCTTACTACCGTCCCACTCACGAATTTCCAGATCGATGCCGAGCTGTTGCGCGCGCTGTCGCAACAGATGCTTATCGGCAATCACGACTATCCCGTTCGCGGCAAGCTGGACGCACAGTTCAGGGCCTATACCCGCCGGCTCTCCCGCTGTGATTGCCAGCGGTGCGTCTTGGGCGCACACCTATTTCAGCTCATTTTCGAAGCGGTATTCAACAAATGCACGGTCACGCAGTTGGCGCAACCAGTCCTGGTAGAGTTCCTCGGATTTGAAGGTGCCTATGGAAATACGCGCCTGCTGGCGTTGCTGCTGTACGCTGACGTCGGTATTGCGGCGCTCCAGCACCTGGATCAAGTGCCAGCCGAACTGGGTTTGCACCATGCCGATTTCCCCGATTTGTAATTTTTTCATCGCTTCTTCAAAGTCGGGTACAGTCTGCCCTGGTGACAGCCAGTCCAGATCGCCGCCTTGCTGTGCGCTGCCATCCTGAGAATAGCGTTTGGCCTGTTCAGCAAAGCCGGCGCCGCCATCAATGCGCTGCCTGATTTCCATGACGCGTTTTTTGGCTTCGGCTGGCGCAACGATTTCACTGGTTTTGACCAGAATGTGGCGCGCGTGGGTTTCTGTAATCACCACCGGTGCACTGCCACTGCGCTTTTCAATCAGCTTGAGGATGTGAAAACCGCTTGGACTGCGCAACACCGCGGTATTCTGGCCGGGCTTCAGTGTTTGGAATTCATTCAGGAACATCGGCGGAATGCGATCACCGGGTCGCCAGCCCAGATCACCTCCCTGTAGCGCGTCCTTAGCATCGGAAAATCCTGCCGCGACCTGCGCAAAATTTGCGCCATCTGCGAGTTGCACCAGGGCCTGCTTGGCGCGGTCACGTGCTGTACGAATTTTATCGGCACTGGCCTGTTCGGGTACAACCACCAGAATATGGGCGAGATGAAATTCCTCATTTGCCGTGCCCATTTTGGCCTTGTTGGCAAGGTAGTTGTCCACTTCGATATCGCTGATGATCAGCTTGCTCTCGACTTCGCGCTCTCGCAAACGCGTAGCCACTATTTCGCTGCGTATTTCCTCGCGAAACTTTTTGACATTGATGCCTTCAGCCTCGAGCTTGTTCAGAAATTCGGCCATGCTGGGAAAATTATTTTGCTGAGCGATACGTGTGATGGCCATATCCAGTTGCACGTCATCCACGCGCACACCGCTCTCTTTCGCGTATTGCGCCTGCAGCATTTCGGTAATCATGCGTTCGAGGACTTGCTTCTCCAGCACACCCTCCTCCGGCAACGGTGTCCCCTGTTTGCGCAACTGGCTGATTACCGTGCGCAACCTCTCGTCCAGTTCATGACGGGTTATCACATCGTCATTAACCACTGCCGCGACGGAATCTATCATCGCCACCTGTTGCTGCGGGTCTATGGTCTGTTGTTCGGCAGCCAGGACAGGTGACGCTGCCAGCAGCAGGGCACTCAGAAAAACAGGGAATTTTATTTTTGACATAGTCATCTCTTAAGCATAGTTAACATGGCACTCACAAAGCGAGTCCTAAAACTCCCTCTTCCACTTGCGGGAGAGGGCGGGGTGAGGGCAACGGACAGAACTTTCTCATGTCCGTTAGCGCAAGACGGTGCTGTTTGCGGGTTTATCATTCAACTTAGTGTAACCAGGCACGCTTTGTTTGAGCAACATCAGGGGGTCCGAACCTACTTTTACCAGGTCATTCAATTCGAGCTGTACAAATATCCCCGTGCTGGTCTGGTTTGTGCCGACCGTAAAACTATGCGCCACCATTCTCAGCATCCAGCAGCTTTGATTGTATTCCAGTCCGGCGATTCCGCTTAACAGCCGGTTATCCTGGAAAGAATAGTTCCATTGTCCCACCGCATGCCAACGACCGGATAGCGGCCATTGCCCGGAGATATTTATTTGGCGCAAGCCGGGGGAAGCAACAGAATAATTGCTTCCGCCTATCGTAGTGTAAGGTATCCCGCCGGTCGTAGGATAAATAACCCCGTTGATCGTAGCCGTTCCGGTAGCGGTGACCATGCCGGGAATCAAGGCGCCCAGCGAATCACCAATGTAACGATAGCCCATGCTGAACACCTTGCCCGACTCGGGGCGATAACGTGCCATGACGTTGTAATGCTGCATCCTTGACAGGCCCGGCGTGTATTGCAGTTCGCTGTCGAACGACCACGCCTCGCCAACACGACCTGATGCGGCCAGCAAAATATCCGACCGGTTGGTCGTCGTCGTTGGCGCGACCAGGTTAACTTTGGGTGTGCTCAGGCTGAAACGCTGGCCCAGCGTGAGTTTCAACTGTTCGCTGCCATCATCTTGCCCCAGAAAGCGCGAGATTACAGCCAGTGTGACCTGATTGGCATCGCCGACCCGGTCATTGCCGAAAAAGCGATTTTCCGTGAACATTTGTGTGAAGCTGAAGGGAGCCTGGGCTGTGTCGTAGACCGGCAACAGATTCTGGTTGGTATAGGGCACATACACATAATAAGCGCGCGGCTCCAGGGTGTTCAGATAATTATTACCGAACAGGCTGAGGTCGCGCTCGAATACCGCTCCGCTATCTACGCTTAGTATTGGCAAGGTGCGCGATGAATCCGGCAGTGCCGCCGCATTGTTGGCGCCCATCGCATAACTGGTGGCATGCAGGGAAAGCTTGGGAGTAAGGAAATAGGCCGGCTCACGAATCAGGGGGTAACTGATGCCGGGATTGACCACCAGCCGCTGACCGTTCAGCGCAGTAGGATGACTGAAATTCACATATTCGCCGGCAAAAGTAACATTTGCACCGGCATAATTCTGTGCGGCATTCAAAGTGAGCTGAGGTAAACGCGCATAAGGCACCGCTATAGGTGCGAGCGGATCCTGCAAGGTCTGGTAGCGTTGCAGACGTGCGCTGCTGCTCCACCAGCCTGCGCCATAACTCAGGGATGCATCCTGCAACAGGTTGATCTGCGAAGTGACGCTCACCGCGTCAGCCAGATCCCGGTAGTAGGCATTATCCGAGACACGGTTGAAATTGATCTGTCCGTTAAGCCCTCCGCCCAACGCCTGAGCATGCTTTAATCCGAAATGAGCGCGATTGCTTCCGGTAAGTGCATCGTTGGGCAAGACATCTGCATGCAACTCGCCGCTGTAAGTTGGATTCAGATAGCGAAACTCATTATTGAGCATCAGCCCCCGCTTGGACATGACGCGGGGTGCGAAAGTTATGTCGAGATTCGGCTCGATATCCCAGTAGAAAGGCAGCGTCAGTTCACTGCCCCCCTTGCTCGTGCCGCCGAAAACCGGCGCCAGGAAACCGGATTTGCGCTGGCGGCCCAGGGGAAAATCCATCCACGGTGAATACAGTATGGGTACATCCATGAATTCCACACGGGCATGACGAGCGACACCTACCTGCTGATCGCGGTCTATTTCCAGGCTGCCCATTTTTACCAGCCAGTCCTGATCATCGGCAGGGCAGGTAGTATAGGTCGCGTTATCCAGCGTGTAGTGCTGCTGATCCTGAATGTGCAACATATCCCCGGAACCGCGCCCGTCATTTTCCTTCAGATAGAAAATCGGCTGTTCCATGAATCCGGCATGCGACTCCATATTCAGCTTGAGATGCGGCCCGCTCATCGTGCTGCCTTCCTGCTCCACCACGACCGAGCCCAGACCCTCCACATTGCTTGTTTCCTGATCATAGGACAGGTGATCTGCCCGTATGGTCTGGTTGGCTTTAAGTAAAATCACCTTGCCGGTAGCCTCAAGATGATTTTTTTTGTCGCCGGTCAGCGTATCTGCCTCGATAAACACGGGTTCTTCTTTTGCAGGCGGTGTGGCTCCCGGCTGATTTTGCGCCCGCACACCCTCAGCCACGACGGGGGGGGCAAAAATACACAATAAAGTGAGGGCAACAGACTTAAGACG
This sequence comes from Gallionella sp., assembly GCA_030645775.1. GTDB lineage: Bacteria > Pseudomonadota > Gammaproteobacteria > Burkholderiales > Gallionellaceae > Gallionella. The sequence continues at coordinate 7,539 of JAUSLX010000170.1, forward strand.
GAACCGCATAATATGGTTAAGGTGGTAAACTTTTGCAAGTTTACCATTAAGCGCATTTTAAAAGCCTACTATGCAACGTCTGCAACAACTTACCCTGTGGCTGCACAGCCAGTTCCCCGGCGAAATATTCAGCCTCGCTCCTGCTTCTGCCGATGCCAGCTTCCGCCGTTATTTCCGCATAAGTTTCGAGGATCGCACGTTCATTGCTATGGACGCGCCCCCTGAACACGAAGACTGTCGCCCGTTCCTGCACGTTGCCAAACTGTTCGAGGACGCCGGAACCCATGTCCCGCACGTCTATGCCCATGATCTGACGCAGGGCTTTCTGTTGCTGTCCGATCTGGGTAACACCACCTATTTGCAGGCATTGACGGCAGAAAACGCTGGCAAGCTGTATGGCGCGGCGACCGATGCGCTGATCAACATTCAGCTCGCCTCGCGTGAGGATGAATTGCCGCCCTATGACGAAGCGCTGCTGCGCCGCGAACTGAATCTGTTTCCCGAGTGGTACATCAACAAACATCTGGGGGTAACGCTGAACGACAAGCAAAAAGCCAAGCTGGAACAGGTGTTTGATCGCATCGTCGCCAACAACCTCTCCCAGCCGCGCGTGTATGTGCACCGCGACTATCACTCGCGCAATTTAATGGTGACGGAACCCAACACCGGCATCATCGATTTCCAGGATGCGGTGTACGGCCCGATCACTTACGATTTGGCCTCGCTGTTCAAGGATGCCTACATTAAATGGGAAGAAGCAGAGATCATCGACTGGCTGATCGGCTATTGGGAGAAAGCGCGCAAGGCAGGACTGCCGGTGCATGAGGATTTCGGCCAATTCTACTGGGACTATGAGTGGATGGGCGCGCAACGCCACATCAAGGTGCTGGGTATTTTTGCGCGCTTGTGCCACCGCGACGGCAAGGATGGTTACCTGAAAGACATGCCGCTGGTGATGACGTATCTGCGTGCGGCCTGTGCGCGTTATGTTGACCTCAAGCCCCTGTTCAACCTGCTCAATGAACTGGAACCACCCGTTGAAGCGCCGACGGGGTATGGTTTCTGACATGAAGGCCATGATACTTGCGGCCGGACGCGGCGAGCGCATGCGCCCGCTCACCGATCACACGCCCAAACCCTTGCTCGAAGTCGGCGGCAAGCCGCTGATCGTCTGGCATATCGAAAGGCTGGTGGCTGCGGGCATTACTGAATTGGTCATCAATCACGCACATTTAGGCGCGCAGATTGAAGCTGCGTTGGGCGACGGCAGCCGCTTCGGCGCGCAAATTCAATACTCTCGCGAGGCCAGCGCACTGGAAACCGCCGGCGGCATCGCCAATGCGCTGCCGCTTTTGCTAAGCGCATCCGCTGGGGGGGAGGTGGCTGCGCGCACTTACCCCCTATCCACCTTTCCCCCTGGCGAGGGGGAAAGAGCAAACGAGAAAAACGATTTTGAATTTTTCGCCGTAATCAACGGCGACATTTATTGCGACTACGATTTTGCCCGCTTGCACAAACGCGCCGCCACGCTGCAAGCCAATGGCGATGCCGCCCATCTGGTGCTGGTCAACAACCCTGAACATCACCCAAATGGCGATTTCTGTTTGCACGATGGCCGTGTGATTAACTCAGCACTCAGCACTCAGCACTCAGCACTGACTTTTTCAGCCCTGACTTTCAGCGGCATCGGTCTCTACCATCCAGCCCTGTTCAGTCACATTGCGCGTGGCAGTGCAGCCCCGCTGGCTCCGCTGTTGCGCGCACAAATCACTTTGGGCCATGTCAGCGGTGAACATCACACAGGCATCTGGGTGGATGTCGGCACACCGCAACGCTTGCAAGAACTCGACCGGCAACTACGTTCCATACACTATGCTTGATACCGACATCTACGCCCAACGGCGCACCCGCCTGCTGACAAAAATGCAGCGCGGCATCGCGATCATTCCCAACGCACCGGAGCAGCAACGCAATGCCGATGCTGACTTTCCCTACCGTTTCGACAGCAGTTTTTATTATCTGAGCGGCTTTGGCGAACCTGAATCGGTGTTGGTGCTGGTCACTGGCCAGGGTGACGACAGTCAGCCGCAATCCATCCTGTTCTGTCGTGAAAAGGACAGCGAGCGCGAGATTTGGCATGGCTATCGCTCCGGGCCCGATGCTGCGCAGGAGAAATTCGGCTTCGATGCGGCCTATCCCATTGCAAAGCTGGACGAAAAGCTGACCGAGTTGATGGGCAACCAGCCTGCGCTGTTTTATCCGCTGGGTGTGGATGCAGTCTGGGATCAACGCATGCTCAGGCTGCGAGGTGTAGTTCAGGAAAAGACGCGTAGCGGCATCCGTGCGCCGGATGAAATCCGCGATGTGCGCACCCTGCTCAATGAAATGCGTTTATTCAAGGATCTGCATGAACTGGAGGTGATGCGTCGCGCAGCGTTCATTTCAACCTCCGCGCATAAACGCGCGATGCAATTCACGAAGCCCGGGCAATTTGAATATCAAATCGAGGCTGAATTGCTGCATGAATTCTGTCGCAATGGTGCGCGCGATCCCGCCTATACCTCCATCGTCGCGGGCGGCGCAAACGCTTGCGTGCTGCATTACGTCGAAAACAATGCCAGACTCCACGACGGCGATCTGCTGCTGATCGATGCAGGTTGCGAGCTGGACGGCTATGCGTCTGACATCACCCGCACCTTCCCGGTGAACGGAAAATTCAGACCCGAACAGAAGGATGTGTATGAAATCGTGCTCGCTGCACAAACCGCCGCCATCGCCGCATCTCAGCCCGGCAACAGCTGGGAAGCGCCGCACAATGCCGCTTTGCAAATTTTGGCGCAAGGCTTCATCGAC
>JAUSLX010000184.1 GCA_030645775.1 Gallionella sp.
AGCCGCGCTGGCTGCTGCTGAACAAGGTCGATTTGCTGGAAGATCGCGAGTCCACCGTTGCCGAATTCCTCAAGGAATTTTCCGACTTCGACCGTTATTTCGTCATTTCCGCGATCAGCGGCGAGGGTTGCCGCGAACTGACTTTTGCCATCATGGAACACTTGCTGGAAGTCAAGGCGCAGGAGCAGGAAAAGGCAGCCAACAGCGCGCAGGAAACGGACGCCAGTACGCTGTAGGTCGGGATTTATCCTGACATGTCGGGTTGGCCCTGCATAACCATCGACTAACCACATACGGCAAAGTCGATGGAAAAAACCCGACCTACGTGCTCCGTGGACATCGCTTTTTAAGGTTTACTTGAAATGACTTCAATGACAAAAACCGTACTGACCGACTGCCGCCGTATCGTCGTCAAGGTGGGCAGCAGCCTGGTAACCAACCAGGGCGCAGGTCTGGATCTTGTCGCGCTGGGCAACTGGGCCAGACAGATAGCCGCGCTTAACGCCAGCGGGCACGAGGTCTTGCTGGTGTCTTCAGGCGCGATAGCCGAAGGCATGCAACGCCTGGGCTGGCGCACCCGCCCCACTTCGATACACGAGCTACAGGCCGCCGCCGCAGTGGGCCAGATGGGTCTGGTGCAGGCCTATGAAAGCTGCTTCCGAAAATATGGCCTGCATGCCGCGCAAGTACTGCTGACGCATGACGACCTGGCGGATCGTGAACGCTACCTGAATGCCCGCACCACGCTAACTACCCTGCTCCGCTTACGCGTGATCCCCATCATCAACGAGAACGATACGGTGGTGACAGATGAAATCAAATTCGGCGACAACGACACGCTGGGCGCACTGGTCACCAATCTGATCGATGCCGATGCGCTGATAATTCTTACCGATCAAAGTGGTCTTTATACCGCCGACCCTCGCAAAGATCCGAACGCTGCCTTGGTTGCCAATGCAATGGCTGGCGACGCAAGCCTGGAAGCCATGGCGGGCGGTGCGGGCAGCAGCATTGGTCGCGGCGGCATGCTCACCAAGATACTCGCTGCAAAGCGTGCTGCGGCTAGCTGCGCGCATACCGTGATCGCCTCGGGGCATGAACCGGATGTGCTGCTACGTCTGGTCCGTGGCGAATCGATCGGCACGCTGCTGACCGCCCCGGCCCTACCACTCGCCGCGCGCAAACAATGGCTGGCCGGCCATCTGCAAGTCGCAGGCCGACTGGTGCTGGATGACGGCGCGATCAGAGCGTTGCGCAGCGAAGGCAAGAGCCTGCTGCCGATAGGCGTGAAACAGGTATTCGGGGAATTCCAGCGCGGCGCGGTCGTTGCCTGTGTCAGCGAACAGGGTGAGGACATCGCGCGCGGCCTGGTCAATTACAACAGCAAAGAGGCTCGCTGTATCGCGGGCCGCGCCAGCCAGCAGATCGTTACCTTGCTCGGCTATGGCGGCGATACTGAAATCATCCACCGGGACAACCTCGTTTTATTATAAATAAGACGAGGTTTCGGCGAAACAACCTGCATTTAGAACCTGAGCCACAACCTGGTGATGCTGTAGAAACCTCAGTCCTTCACGCAACAACTTGGGGCGCAGCCCCTTAGTTGTGCGGGGAATGCCCCTCATTCAGGAATAGGCGATTTATCGCCTTATATTCCGTGGGAAGACCCTTGCGATCTTGCGGCATCAGTCCTTCACTCAGAAACAGGAGCTTTAGCTCCGTTGTTTCGTGGGAATGCCCCTGCGGCATCAGTCCTCAGTCCTTATATCTGTCCATAGTTCAGAAAGCTTACAGTATTGCGCCCCTGATTCTTGGACAGATAGAGCGCGTTGTCAGCCGATTTGACCAGCATATCAACGGACAACTCGGCGCTGGGCATGACGCTGGCCACACCACAGCTTGCCGTCACATGCCCGAATGGCGAACCCTCATGCGGCATATTCAACTCAGCCACATGCTGACGGATGCGATTGGCCACCCAGTGTGCGCCGCCTTCATCCGTATCACCGAGTATCATAACAAATTCTTCACCCCCATAGCGGGCGATCAGATCACCGGCACGCGGCGCCGAACGCACCATTTCCTGCGCCACAGCTCTGAGACAATCATCACCTTCCTGATGTCCGTACCGGTCGTTATATTTTTTGAAATAATCCACATCCAGCATCACGATGGACATCGGCTTCTTGAGTCGCAAACACCGTCGCCATTCCCTGGCCAGCGACTCGTCAAACATACGGCGATTGGCAATGCCCGTCAGCCCATCCGTCATCGTTAACCGTTGCAATTCCTGATTAGCGTCATGCAACTGCCCGGCCACCTTAACCAGGGCGCGCTGCATTTGCACCAGCCTGTACATCGCACGCACCTTGGCCTGAACCACCACGCTGCCCACCGGCTTCATGATGTAGTCGTCGCCACCCACTTCGATGCCGCGTGCCAGATCTTCATCCTTGGACATAACGCTCAGAAAAATGATGGCTGTCCAGTCATCCTTGCCCTGCAACCTGCGTACTTCTTTTGCCACATCATAGCCACTCATATCGGGCAAAATAATATCGAGCAAAACGATGTCCGGACGTTCTGTGCTATACAGTTCAATCGCCTCTTTGCCGCTCTTGGCCCGCAACGGCTTGACGCCCATATCCTCGATATAACCACAAATCGCCTTGAGCGCCACTTTGCTGTCTTCGACGACCAGCACTTTCAACTTGGATAATCTTTTCGGCATAAAACCCGTTCCAGTCTAATTTCAACGCGCATAGCGCTCATCAATCAATCAGCTTCTTGCAGGCAATCACAAGCAATTTTCAGCTGCTGCGCCGCCGCCTCGACCGCTGCGCGCAAGCTGGCATCCCGATTCCCCGCCAACGGAGCCCACTGCGCCATCACCTGCTCGGAAAAGCGGCGTACCGTTTCATAATGGCTATCTGCATCTTTCAACAAGGGCTGAGGATAGATGGCCTGAAAATACAGTATTCCTGCGCGAAATCCGACAGCCAGCAAATAATGGGCTGCACCGGGCGCGTCTGTTGCACGCACTTCAAAATACTGCGTGGCCAGCTCACCTTCGTGCGGAGCGGCCTCGGAAAATTTTTCGGCGATAAGCTCAAGAAAGCTCTTCGCGTGGGCGAGCTGCGGCGCAAGTGTAATGTGGTAGTGTCCGGGACGCTGAATAATGAGAGGGTTATCCAGCAGCACCGGTTTGCGCATCACCAGAATAACCAGAACGACCAGTACAGCGAGTAATAAAGCCTCGTACATTTTCATCAGCAGGGGTGTCCACCACCCCTTGCATAAAGTTAACCCCGACGCACGACTTTGCCGTGGACATTGGTACTTTCTATCCACTTTTTGACGCGGTTTGCATCACCTATACGGGTATTTTTCCCCGCCGAATCCAGCAGCACGATAATGACCGAACGCTGACGTATTTGTGCCTGCATGACCAGACAACGCCCTGCCTCGTTGATATATCCGGTCTTGCTCACGCCGATGTCCCAGGAGGCATTTTTTACCAGCGGGTTGGTATTATTGAAGCGTAACTCGCGCCCGCGCGCGCCCTCCACAGAGTGCGTGACCGTTGTTGTGTACTGGTGGATCAATTTATAGTTACGCGCAGCGGCAACCATTTTGACCAGATCGCGGGCCGTTGAAACGTTTTCACTATTCAAGCCGGTTGGATCGCGGAAAGTAGTATTCAGCATACCCAGCTTACGCGCCTTGGCATTCATCGCCGCCACAGCCGCGGACATTCCGCCCGGATAACTGCGCGCCAATGCCGATGCAGCGCGATTTTCAGAAGACATCAGCGCCAGCTTGAGCATCTCTTCGCGTGTAAAGGTCGTGCCTATGCGCAGACGGGAATGTGTCCCCTTCAAGCTATCCAAATCTGCCACATCCACACTGATTTCTTCGTTCAGATCAGGCTTGACATCCAGCACCACCATCGCCGTCATCAGCTTGGTAATAGAGGCTATCGGCGCAATCGCATCAGGATTTTTGGTGTATAGCGGACGCTGCGATTGTTCGTCATAAATCAATGCGATAGTCGAATGTAACTTCGGGCTGGAAACCGGCTGAAATGACACTGAGGAGAGTTCACGATCAAATTTCGCCGAAATGCGACTGGAATTATATTCATCAGCCTGTGCGAGCAAAGCGTGTCCGGCCAGAACACATAACAGCAATCTTTTTTTCACTTTTTACTCCCGAGCAAGCACAAGGTCGAAAGGATACCCCAAAATCAATATAAATCAATAGTCAATGGGCTTCTGTTCTACACGTTTCTGAAGATTCCACATTTGCGCGTACAAACCATCGTGCAGCAATAGTTCGCTATGCGTGCCACGTTCTACGATGCTTCCTCTGTCCATCACCAGAATCTGATTGGCATGCACCACAGTAGACAAGCGATGCGCGACAATCAAAGTAGTGCGGTTTTGTGCGATGGTGTGCAATTCTGCCTGAATTGCCTTCTCCGATTTCGAATCCAGCGCCGAGGTCGCCTCATCAAAAATTAAAATCGCCGGGTTTTTCAGTATCGCCCGTGCGATCGCCACACGCTGCTTTTCACCACCCGATAGTTTCAAGCCACGCTCACCCACCCTGGTTTCATAGCCTTGCGGCAGTGATTCGATAAATTCGTGTATATGCGCGGCCTGGGCCGCTGCAATAACCGCTTCACGGTTCGTTTCCGGTCGTCCATAGGCGATGTTGTAATAAATCGTATCGTTAAACAGCACCGTATCCTGCGGCACGATGCCAATCGCGGCGCGCAGGCTGCTCTGCGTTACTTCACGTATATCCTGCCCGTCAATGCGTATCGATCCTTGCTGCACATCGTAAAAACGGAACAACAAACGCGACAAAGTGGATTTTCCCGCCCCGCTCGCCCCCACCACGGCCACGGTATGTCCTGCCGGAATGGTAAAATTCACATCAAAGAGAATTTGCCGATCGGCATCGTAGCCGAAACTGACATGTTCAAATCTCACCTCGGCATTACCGGATGACAACGCTTGCGCATCGGCTGCATCCGCGACTTCACGGTGTTCATGCAACAAACCGAACATTTTCTCCATATCCGCCAAGGCATGGCGAATCTCGCGGTACACGAAGCCGAGAAAATGCAAAGGCATGTATAACTGCAACATAAACACATTCACCAGCACCAGATCACCCAGCGTCATCGTGCCTTTCACCACCTCATCCGCCGCCAGCCACATCAGCGCCGTGATGCCGATGGCGATAATGACGCTTTGCCCGGCATTCAGGAAGGCCAGCGAAGTCTGGTTGCGCACTGCGGCGGTTTCCCAGTGCTCCATATTCTGGTCATATCGGCGCGCTTCGTATTGCTCGTTGCCAAAATATTTCACCGTTTCATAATTCAGCAGACTGTCGATCGCGCGACTGTTCGCCTTGGAATCCAAATCGTTCATGGTGCGCCGCACCACCATGCGCCACTCGGTGACCAACAGGGTGAAACCGATGTAGATAATCAGCGTGACAAAGGTGATTATCGCAAACCAGGCGCTGTATTTGCTGAGCAGGATGGCCGCCACCAGCCCTATTTCCAGCAGGGTGGGCAGAATATTGAACAGCATGAAATTCAACAGGAAGCCGATACCGCGTGTACCGCGCTCGATGTCGCGCGCCACGCCGCCGGTTTGTCTGTCCAGATGAAAGCGCAAACTCAGATTGTGCAAATGCTCGAATACCTGCAAGGCCACGCGCCGGATTGCGCGCTGCGTCACCTTGGCAAATACCGCATCGCGCAATTCGCCAAACAGCGTGCTGAGCAGACGCAGCAAACCATAGCCCAGAATCAGGAACACCGGGACCATCAATACCGCCTGCGATTTATCCAGCGCATCGATGATCTGCTTGAGCACCAGTGGAACGCCGACATTGCCGACCTTGGCAAAGATCAACAGGCTCATCGCCAGTATCACTCTGCCCTTGAATTCCATCAGGTAGGGAATGAGTGAACGGAGGGTCTGCCAACCGCCGCGCGTGTCGTGCTCTGAGGGTGATGAAGAAGGTCGCATAGTCTGACAACAATAAAGTAGGTGTCGATTATAGCCGCTGCTGTGTGCATAATAGGACATCCTTAGCTCTGCGCTGTGTCATGAACCCCATCGCTGCCCTCTCCTACCATCTCAGAAATCTGTTCAGCCGACTGTCCGGCCTGCTTGCGCAAAAATGGAAGACCAGTTTCTATCTCTATCTGGCCGGCCTGTTCAGCGTATTGATCGTGGCGGATACGGCTTTCCTGCACCTGTCCACCAATATGCGGCAGGGTGCTTTCGACATGATGGTGAGATATCGTCTGGTCGTGCCTGAAGCTGACAAAGACATCGTCATCGTGGACATCGATGAAGCGAGTCTGGCCGCAATGGCCAAAGAATACGGCCGCTGGCCCTGGCCGCGGCAAGTGTTGGGAGAATTCGTCGAGCAGATTGAAAAACAGCATCCGCAAGCAGTGGTCTTCGACATCCTGTTCAGCGACGCGGATGTCTACAACCCCGACAGCGATGCCTATTTTGATGCGGCCATAGCCGATACGAATAACACTTATTTCCCGATGCTGCGACTGGACCCGGCAGATGACGCCCTGAGCCATATCAAGCCGGGCATGATTCCGGGTGTCACACCGATCAACACCGGGGCCAGCCCCGATGCCACGGTGGCGATGGTGCTGCCGTACTTCCATTCCATACTGGCAAACGACAGGATGGGGCTGCACAACATCTATCCGGATATCGACGGCATCGTTCGCCAGTATCCCGTGTACCGCAACGACTATGGCTGGAAGATACCCTCTCTGCCGCTGACTATCGCAAAGCAGCATGGCTACACCCAGCCTAGCGGACTCGCCCGCTTCCCTCCCCCGCGAGCGGGCGAGGGTGCAAACGAATCGCTTCGCGAACTTCAAGTTTCTGCTGAAAGCGTGCTGCTCAACTGGCGCGGCCCGCCGTTTACCTATAAGTCCACCAGTTTCAGCGATGTATTCAACGATTTTTCCAGTCAAAACAAGCAGCGCGCAGCCGATGAATTCACCGGCAAGATCGTCATCATAGGTTCGACCGCGCCCAGCCTGTTCGACATCAAACCGACCCCGCTGTCCCGCACCCATCCCGGCGTGGAAATACTCGCTACCGCGATCGATAACTTCAAACACGGCGACTTCCTGCGTTTTCCGGATGCGCGCCTCGTTTACCTGCTGCTGACGCTCTCCGTCATCTGGGCGACCGCCTGGGGATTCTACCGCAACACCGGGCGCGACAAGATAGACATGCTGTTCGGCGCCTCGCAATTCATCCTGATCGGCATCTCCTACGCCAGCATCAATTTCACCAACACCTACATCAACCTCACCGGCCCGGTCACGCTGGGCCTGGCCTATTTCACCCTCGCACGGCTATATGGCTACGCCACCAGCAAACAGCTGGGACAAAATACCGTGCGTGCGGCCGAAGGACGCAGTGGCGAATTGCACGGCGTACTGATGCTGATCCGCCTGGACAGACACACGCTGAACGATAGCCTGCGCGAAAAAATTCGCTCTGGGATGAGCAGGGTTGGCAGCAGCAACAAGAGTGTGGAAATCCTCAAGGGCGACCAGCAAGGCCTGTGGGACTTGTTTGAAAATACCCTGATCATTTCCTGGTTGCACGATACCGATGAGAAGGAAAGTCGCCTGCGCATTGCCCGCGACATTCAGGCGCTGGAACAGGCAATAGCCCCGCTGTTGCACAAATACTGCGCGACGATGGACAATGACGTATCCAGCATCGTCTTTGAGGGCCGCATAGCAGGCGGCGCGCAAGCCCGCGAAAGTTGGCGTACACTCTTTGCCGAAACACTGCTGGCGTGGCATCAAAAAAGGTGAAATGTGAAATATGAAAGGTGAAAGGTGATGCCGCAAGGGCATTCCCACGAAACTACGGAGCTGAAGCTCCTGTTTCTGAGTGAAAAGGTGATGCCGCAAGGGCATTCCCACGAAACTACGGAGCTGAAGCTCCTGTTTCTGAGTGCAAGGGTGAATTTTATAATCAGGGGTAAATATGAGATTTAATCTATTAGTTACAACCGCGCTGCTAATAATTTCAGGCATGGTGCAAGCCGCCGAGAGCGGTACCACCGTCAAGAAGGACAGCGTGAGGGCTGCACCTTTTTCCGATGCGAAAATCGTCGTCACCCTGCCTGCTGCGACGAAAGTCGAAATTCTCAAGAAAGACGGGGGCTGGTATCAAATCAAGAGCGCACAAGGCAATGGCTGGATGCGCATGTTGAGTATCCGCCGTGGCGATATTAACAAGCCCTCCGCCGGCAGCAGTGCTTCCGCTCTGGCGGGACTGGCTTCGGGGCGATCCGGCACCGGAAAAGTCGTCGCCACCACCGGCATACGCGGCCTGAATGAAGAACAGCTCAAGGCGGCCCACTACGACGAAAATCAGGTCACCCTTCTGGAAGCATCGACAAGCAGCCGTGCGGAGGCGCAAAAGTTTGCCGCCAGAGCCAGGCTGAAGGCGCGACAAATGGATTACCTTGCTGATCCGGGAGGATCGAAATGAATAAATTGACAGCAATGCTCTTCACCGCCGCCGGGCTGGCCTTGTTTCTGCACACGGCGCAGGCTTTTGACTTGGGTCAGGAGTTGAAAAACGCCGCCAGAGAATTACAAAAACCGGGCGGCTCCGCGAATCTCGGTGGCTATTCCGAAGCCGAGGAAGTCGCCATCGGCCGTCAGATTGCCGGCAACCTGCTCGGCGCAGCACCGCTGGTGCCAGACCAAAAACTGCAAAAGTACGTCAACAACGTCGGTCGCTGGGTCGCCAGCCAGAGTGATCGCCCCGACCTGGCCTGGCATTTCGGCGTCATCGACACTAACGACATCAACGCCTTCGCCGCACCCGGCGGCTACATCTTCGTCACCCGTGGGCTTTACAAACTGCTGAACAACGAAGCAGAGCTGGCCGGCGTGCTGGCGCATGAAATCGGCCACGTCATACGTAAGCACCACCTGAAGATACTGCAACAAGGAAAAATGCTGGATTTAGGCAGCAAGGTGCTCGGAAAACAGGTCAGCGACGACAAAATCAGCAGGCTCATCGGCAGCGGCGCCGAAATCGTCTCGCGTTCGCTGGATAAAGGTGCGGAATTCGAAGCAGATCGCATTGGCGTGGTGCTGGCCGCGCGCGCGGGTTACGATGCCTATGGTCTGCCCGGCGTATTGCAGGAGATCGGCCATAGCGCCGCAGACGACAGCAGCGTCGCCCTGCTGTTCAAGACCCACCCGCATCCCGACGACAGGCTGGCTAGACTGGGAGAGGCGATGGACAGCCGCTTCGATAATCTCAACGGCCAAACGGTGGAAAAACGCTTCTACAAAATCAAATAGGCAGGTAGGTCGGAAGCCAAAGGCGTTCCGACAGCATGCAACCTCGGATACCCCCGGTAAAATCCTTGTCGGAACGCCCCGCAAGGGGGCTTCCGACCTACCAATCAAATGAAAGCGTGTTGGAAGCCAAAGGCGTTCCGCCAGCATGTCACTTATTCCGGCAGGGCTGGACGACCAAAGTAGTAGCCTTGCGCATAATCCACCCCGATCTCGACCAGCATCTTCGCTGTTTCCGCGTCTTCGACAAACTCGGCAACAGTTTTGAGGCCGAAACGGTGCGCCATGCTGTTGATTTGCTCAACGATAATGCGGTCACGCTCGTCGGCAACCATGTTGCGCACAAAACTGCCCTCTATCTTCACGTAATCTATCGAGAGGTATTTCAGATACAGGAAGGATGAAAATCCGCTGCCAAAATCATCCAGGGCAACGGATATTTTACTCGCGCGCAATTCTTCGAGTGCGGCCCTGACCTGAGTCAAATTGGGCAAAGCCTCACGCTCGGTAATCTCCAGCACCAGCTTATCGCAAGGCACGCCCGCACTGCGCGCCAATTCCGGTATACCGCGAACCCATGCCAGGTCGTTGAAGCTGCGCGGGAACAGGTTAAAAAACAATTTTGCCCGTGGGTGTGTTGCACTGACCCTGGCATAGTGCGCCAGCCCCTTGCGAAACACCTCACGATCGAGTTCCTTGGCCATGCCCAGTTCTTCGGCGACCTCGATGAATTCACCGGCAGGAACAATAAGTTCGCCATCGCATATCCGTACTAGCACTTCAAAGGCGATCACCTCCTTGCTTCGCACATCGACGATGGGCTGCAGAAAGGCCTCTATGCGATCTTCCCGCAACGCATTGCGCAGGAAATCGCCTTGTTTGAAGACCGTCATCATGCTGCGATCTTCCAGCAATCCCGCCGTCATCACCTGATTTTTTCCATGCGTCTTGGCCTTGTACAGCACCACATCCATGGCCGTATAGATTTCTTCCGCGGTCTTCCCGTCTTCAGGGAAACTGACCAGGCTGAAACTGGCGGTACAGCGTATCTTGCCGACCGGCAGCTCAAAAACCTTGTCTGCCAGAGCCGTATACAATTTATTCGCTACATAAAAGCCTTTTTCCGCTTCGGTCTCCGGCAGGATGATAGCGAATTCATCGCCGCCCAGTCGGGCCAGCACATCGCCTTTGCGCAGCCCGTTACCCAGCATCGCCGTCAACTCCTTCAACACCAGATCACCTATAGGGTGTCCGAATGTGTCATTGATGTATTTGAAGTTATCCAGATCCGCCATGATCACGGAAAAACCACGCTGATGACGGGTGGCACGGACAATTTCGTAATTCAGAAACTCCTCGAACTTGCGCCGATTGTACAGACCCGTCATCGGATCGCGGGTAGACAATTCTTCCAACTTGGCGTTGTATTCATGGACAGTCTTCAGCAGGCGATTGAAATAACTCGCCAGATTCTGCAATTCCAGCAACCATGTTTGGCCGGGCACCTGTCGCGTCAAATCCATATCATCGGTAACCTGACGCATCACGTTGACCAGGTTGGCAATCGGCATCACCACCAGATAACGTAACTTGAGATACAGTATCAAAAACACGAATCCGATGATAAACAGCGTATAGATGAGCATGCTGTTGAGCACGGTACTGAACGACACTTTGAGCTTGCTGACCGGATAGGTGATGTCAATCAAGCCATGCACAGCACCGACATGAGACTGTGTGTGGCAAACCAGACATTCCTGACTGGCGACCACCGGGTAGAGGTAACGAATCGCCTCCTTGTTCGGGAATAACAAGGCATCCTTGCCGCCGGCCATGGCGAGGCGCAGTTCGGCATCCTGCTCGATCATGCGGCGCTCGCCCGGCATCGCTCCAAACTGCTGCGCCACGAGATCACTCCGATACACTTTGATTTTCAGTTCGGGGAAATTGGCGTTCAGGCGCGCGATGGAGTCGTTGATTTCCCGCTTGTTCCAGCCGCGGCGCATATCCGAATACAGGCTTTGAAAGACCAGTTGAGAAATTTGTCGCGCGTCATCGCGCGCCAGATCGTGCACCGCGCGGTCGCGCATCACGTTAGACAAGCCGAATATCAGCACAAACGCAAAAGCCACCGACAGCACCGACAGGCTCAAGAGCAGGCGCCCCAGCGAAATTTGCTTGAATAAACCGGAAAAATAACTCACTTGCACCCCAGAGTATTGATGAAGACAACAGGAAAATCGCACCACGCTTGGTGGCGCGGAATAATACCATCACCCGACTGGTCATATCAAAGAAACCGCGTACGCCGACTACACGCCCGCCCTAATCTGCACGCCTGCCGTAGCCCAGCAGTCCTACCATCATGCGCACCACCGCATAACTCAGGCGGGAAATCACATGCACCCACGCACCTTGCTGATTCCAGTGCGATAGTTCAATGCGCAAAGTATCGTTCAAAACCGCCATCAATAGTTTGTCACGCAACTCAGTCGCGAAGCCAGCGTCCATGATGGCGAGGTTAGCCTCGCGTGCCAGCAACAAGCTGAAGGGATCAATATTGGATGATCCCACCGTAGCCCATATTCCATCCACCACGGCAACCTTGGCATGCAGGTAGCCGGCCTGATATTCGTAAATTTCGATACCCGCCGCCAGCAATGGCCGGTAAAGCGCGTGTGTCGCGTAATGCAGCAAGCGGTGCTCCACCCGACCTTGCAGCAACAGCACCACGCGCACCCCGCGCTGTGCAGCCTGTATCAGGGCACGACGAAAAATCCGTCCCGGTAAAAAATAGGCATTGGCAATCACCACCTCACGCTGCGCGCCTGCAATCGCCTTCAGATAGGCGCGCTCAATATCACGACGATGACGCAAATTGTCACGCAACAACAGACTGATATTGGACTGGGATGCGCTCCGCCCCGCATCCAGAATGAATCGCTCAATCCGCTTTCCGCGCAAATGCTGGCTGGCCCATGACACCGCGCTCCACATACGGCGCATGGCTGTATGAATTTCGCCCACCACGCTGCCCTGCACGCGTACCGCAAAATCGAAACGCGGCGAACCGGCACCCATGTTTCCCGTTGCATCATCGATAATGTTGATGCCGCCGATAAGGGCCACCTCGCCATCCAGCACCACCAGCTTGCGATGCAAACGGCGCAAACGATTGCGGCGCAACGTGAACGGGGAAATTTTGCGCCTGAACCATTGCGCTTCGACCCCCGCAGCACGCCATTCCTCCATCCAGCGTTGCGGAAATTTTGCCGAACCAAAACCGTCCATCAGCACGCGTACCACCACGCCGCGCCGCGCGGCTTTTTGCAGTGCTTGCGACACCTTGTAAGCGGTTTCATCATCTGAAAAGATATAGGCTTCCAGATAAATAAAGCTCTGTGCAGCGTCTATATCCGCACAGAGCTGCGGAAAATACACCGCGCCATTTTGCAGCAGTGTGAGCTGGTTACCGTCTACCTGGTGATGGCCGTTAGCCATTGTGCTTCAGGCTGGCCGACAGCGCGGCGTGATCAGACAGACGCTGCCACGCGCCGCCCACATGCACTTCACTGTGTTGCACGGTAAAACCGCGCACGTAAATACGGTCCAGACGAAACATGGGCAATCTGGCCGGGAAACTGCGTGCCACCTTGCCGCCATGCAGATGAAAAACATCATGCATACCCAATTCACTGGCAAGAGGGTGGCTCATCTGATTGCGCCAGTCATTGAAATCACCGGCGATAATAAGCGGCACATCGGGCGGGATACTGTTCTGTACATATTCAATCAATGCCCCAGTCTGCACGCGCCGCCCCTTGGCGAACAAGCCGAAATGCGCGCACAAACAATGCACCTGCTGCCCGCCAGCCGATTCGATCTCGCAATGCAACAGGCCGCGACTCTCGAAACGATGCGCGGAAACATCCGTATTCAATGATTGCACAATCGGAAAACGGCTGAGTATCGCATTGCCATGATGCCCGGCCTCATATACCGAATTTTTGCCGTAAGCAGAATGTGGCCATAGCTGATCCGCCAGAAACTCGTGCTGTGCGCCATCGGGATAATTGTTGAAACGCTGCCCGTGATGCGCATGCTCGCCCTGCACTTCCTGCAAAAATACGATATCGGCGTTCAACTCGCGCAACCGCTCGCGCAACTCATGCACCACCACCCGCCGGTTAAAATGCGAGAATCCCTTGTGAATATTGTAGGTGGCGACGTTAAGTGTTTGCATGATGCGTCATTCTACCCAATACACTCGAGGTTGTTTCGCTGAAAGTCAGGGGCAAGCTCTGGGCGGCGACACGTCGCCGCACTCCAAAACTCAGGCGTTGCCGATACCGCTGGTCGGCAGGCTGATCTGCCGTGCGAAGTCCAGCATGCGCTGTATCGGCAGCACGGCACGCGGGATGATGGTCGGATCAACGAATATTTCATTCGTGCCGGTTTCCAGCACTTCTGCCAGATTGATCAGGCCGTTCATCGCCATCCACGGGCAATGGCTGCAACTGGTGCAATTGGCGCCCGCACCTGCGGTGGGTGCTTCGAGGAACAGCTTATCCGGGCAAAGCGTGCGCATCTTGTGCAGGATGCCGTTGTCGGTGGCGACGATAAAGACTTTAGCGTCAGATTGCTGTGCGGCTTTAATCAGTTGCGTGGTGGAACCGACCACATCCGCCAACTGGATCACGGCGCGCGGCGACTCGGGGTGGACCAGCACGATGCAACCCGGATGTTGCGCACGCAATTCAATGAGTTCCCGGGCCTTGTATTCGTCATGCACCACGCACGCACCTTGCCATAGCAACATGTCCGCGCCGGTTTGCTCCTGCACATAGGCGCCCAGATGGCGATCCGGTGCCCAGAGGATTTTCTTGCCCTGTTCCATAAGATGTTTAACCACCGGCAAGGCGATGGAACTGGTCACCATCCAGTCGGCGCGCGCCTTCACCGCCGCACTGGTATTGGCATAGA
>JAUSLX010000188.1 GCA_030645775.1 Gallionella sp.
ATGAAGCCTATCTGGGCGTGATGGTGGATGATCTGATTACTCAGGGAGTGGCCGAACCTTATCGCATGTTCACCAGTCGCGCAGAGTATCGATTGCAGTTGCGTGAAGACAATGCCGATTTGCGTCTGACGGAGAAGGGGCGCGAGCTAGGCCTGGTAGATGATGCGCGTTGGCAGGCATTTGATGAAAAACGCGAAGCGATTGCCATCGAGCAAGAGCGCATGCGCCGAACATGGGTGAATCCGCGTAACTTGCCGGAAGAAGATGCGCTACGTGTGCTAGGTAAAAATATTGAGCGCGAATATTCCTTGTATGAACTGCTGCGTCGTCCGGATGTGAACTATGCCAGTTTGCTCACCCTGACAGGGGATGGTGTCGGAGTAACCGACCCAAAAGTGGCTGAGCAAGTAGAAATACAGGCTAAGTATCATGGTTACATAGAGCGGCAAAACCAGGAAATTGATCGAAATGAGCAAAATGAGGTACTCCATTTACCGGATAACCTCGATTATCGCGAGGTGCGGGGCTTATCCATAGAGGCTCAGCAAAAACTCAATCAATATAAGCCTGAAACGGTTGGCCAGGCCGCACGGATTTCCGGTATCACGCCTGCTGCCATTTCATTGTTATTGGTTCATTTAAAGCGTGGATTTCGTGATGCCAGGCCAGCTGAATAATCGCATGTCATTAGCCGAAGGATTGGAGCGCGGTATTATTCAACTGGGGATGCAGATCAGTAGCGAAACGCAGGTGAAATTACTCGACTACTTGGCATTGCTGGTGAAGTGGAACAAGGTTTATAACCTGACGGCGATTCGTGATCCTCAGCAGATGCTCAGTCATCACTTGCTGGATAGCCTGGCAGTGATTCCTCATCTGGGCGCCGGGCGCTGGCTGGATGTGGGTTGCGGGGCGGGTTTGCCGGGTTTGGTTCTGGCTATCGTCCAGCCGGAATGGCAATTTGTCCTGCTGGACAGCAACAGTAAAAAAACCGGGTTTGTGCAACAGGCTGTTATCGAACTGGGGTTGCGTAATGTACAGGTTCGCTGTGCAAGAGTTGAGGAATATAAAACGACGGATCCATTTGACGGGATTATTTCGCGTGCTTTTACCGCGTTGGGGGATTTTCTGCAAATTACCCGTCACTTGATTGCGCCACAGGGCCGCTGGGTCGCCATGAAAGGCTTGCCGGAAGATGAGCTTGCGGGCGTGCCGGATGATTGCATTATGGAAAAAATCATACCGTTGCGCGTACCCGGACTGGATGCAGCGCGCTGTTTGGTTATCGCAACGCCTAGAGGAGAAGCGGCAATATGACAATAATTATGGCCATTACCAATCAGAAGGGCGGGGTGGGAAAAACCACGACGACCGTGAATCTGGCTGCCAGTCTTGCCGTAGCCAGGCAGCGGGTGTTGTTGATTGACCTGGACCCGCAGGGCAATGCGACCATGGGTAGCGGAATAGAGAAGCGTGATCTGGAAATCACGGTCTATCATGTGCTGTTGGGCACTAAAACCATTGTTGAGGCCAGAAAAAAATCAGAGCGGGGTAAGTATGATGTGTTGCCAGCCAATCGGGATCTGGCGGGTGCAGAAATCGAGATGGTTGATTTTACACAGCGGGAAACGCGACTGAGAGATGCGTTGCAGTTGGTCGCAGAAGATTATGACTACGTGTTGATTGATTGCCCGCCAGCACTTAACCTGCTGACTTTAAATGGATTATGTGCCGCAAGGTCGGTGATGATTCCGATGCAATGCGAATATTACGCGCTCGAGGGATTAAGCGATCTGGTTAACACTATCCGCAAGGTGCGTGCCAGTTTGAACCCGGTTCTGGAGATTGAAGGGCTGTTGCGTACCATGTTTGATCCGCGCAATACCCTGGCGCAGCAGGTTTCCGATCAGCTGCAGGCGCATTTTGGCAGTAAAGTCTACCGCACCGTAATTCCACGTAATGTGCGACTGGCCGAAGCACCCAGTTACGGCGTTCCTGTGCTTTATCACGACAAAGCCTCCAAGGGAACGCAGGCTTATCTGGCGTTGGCTGGTGAGTTGTTGAATAACGCGGCGAAATCCGCAACGTCAGTCTAAAGGAGGCGAGTATGACAAAACCACCAAAAGGGTTGGGCCGTGGGCTGGAAGCATTATTATCCGGTGGAAAGAGCGAAAAAGATGACGTGTTGCGTGATTTGAGCGTCACGTTACTCAAGCCGGGAAAGTACCAGCCGCGTTCAAACATCGCGGAACAAACGCTGCAGGATCTGGCAGCTTCAATCAAGGCACAGGGCGTGATACAGCCCATTCTTGTGCGCCAGTTGATCGATGACAGTTATGAAATAATTGCCGGAGAGCGCCGCTGGCGCGCTTCGATAATTGCAGGTCTGAGCCACGTGCCTGTGCTGGTGCGCAGCGTGCCTGATAATGCCGCATTGGCCATCGCGCTGATTGAAAATATTCAACGTGAAAATCTGAATCCGCTGGAAGAGGCTATCGGGATACAGCGGTTGATTGATGAATTCGAGATGACCCATCAGGCAGCGGCTGATGCAGTAGGGCGCTCGCGCAGCGCAGCCAGTAATTTGCTGAGGCTGCTCAGGCTGCCTCAGGGAGTGCAGGACTTACTGATGGAAGACAAGTTGGACATGGGGCATGCGCGATCACTGTTGCCGCTGGAAAGCGCGCAACAAATACTGTTGGCCAACAAAATCGTCAAGGAACAGCTATCAGTGCGCGAAGCAGAAAAGCTGGTACAGAAGCAAATGCACGAAGCAGAACCGGGTAATGCAAAGAAGAAGATGGCGCCGAACAGGGATACGCTCAGATTGCAGGAAGAAGTAAGTGCATGCCTGGGAACACGGGTAGAAATAAAAACGGGCAGCAAAGGATCGGGCAAGTTGGTTATCGATTATGCGAGTCATGAACAGCTGGAGGCGTTCCTGCTCAAGTTGCAGGAAGGCAATCAGCTTGAGTAAAGACACCATTAACGTGCAACAAGCAGGTTTGACACACCTGAAAAACGCTGATACTATTCCGGCGCTTTTACATGTTGACGCCGAAGAGAAGAAAATGGCGCGCCAGGTGGTTGCGTTGCAACTGGCGGTAACGCTGGCGGCAACAGGCATAGCCTACAGCATGAAAAGCTCGCCGCAGATAGCGATAGCGCTATTGAGTGGCGGAGCGGTATCAGTTTTCAATGGAGCACAACTGGCCTGGCGTATGTCCCGGTCGGCGCGGCAAGTTAGCCAGCAAGCACACAATCAATTAAGGCTCATGTATTTTTATGCCATCGAAAGATTTTTGATGGTGGTGATGCTGCTTGGTTTGTGTATGGTAGTACTGAAATTGACGCCCCTCGCAGTATTGGGCGGCTTTGTGATAGGTCAAGCAGCGCTGATCGTAGCGCGCTTGTTTTTGAGTAGAATAACGACTTAGATAGCGAAGAAATAATGTCTAGCGAAGCACTCACCTCAGCAGAATATATCAAGCATCACCTCCAAAATTTGACGTATGGTCAGCTTCCCGCTGGTTATGAGCGTCATGACGTGAACGGCAATGTCGAAGCGCTGCAACAGGCAACATGGACCATAGCGCACGGTGCTGAAGAAGCCAAGGCGATGGGTTTTTGGGCGCTGAATCTGGACACATTCATTATGTCGCTGTTGTTGGGCGCTGTATTCATGTTCATGTTCTACCGTGTTGCAAAAGCGGCATCGACTGGAATTCCCAGCGGATTGCAGAATTTTTGTGAATGGGCGGTCGAATTTGTCGATAACAGTGTGCGCGGCTCCTTCTCCGGCAAGAATAATATGGTCGGCCCTCTGGCGTTGACTGTTTTCTTCTGGATATTTTCGATGAATCTGATGGATTTGTTGCCGATAGATTATGTTCCGCTGGTAATGCAGGCGCTAGGCGTTCCTTACTTTAAGGTGGTACCTTCTACCGACCCGAATGCCACGTTCGGCATGGCGATCGGGGTGTTTCTGCTGGTGCTGTATTACAGTATCAAGGTAAAGGGCTTGGGCGGTTTTGCGGGTGAATTGACGCTGCAACCATTTGGCAAGTGGGGTATGCCAGTCAATCTGTTGCTCGAAGGCGTGAATCTGATCGCCAAGCCCATCTCGCTTGCGCTGCGTCTATTCGGTAACATGTACGCAGGTGAAATGATCTTTATTCTTATCGCATTGATGGGCGGCTCGTATCTGGGGCTGTCGGCTACCAGTGCGACGCTGTTCGGTTCCCAGATACTGTTGTCATTAGGCTGGGCGATATTCCACATTCTGATTATTACCCTGCAGGCGTTCATCTTTATGACGCTGACCGTGGTTTATCTGGATATGGCGCATCAGGAACATCATTAATTTAATCAACTTTAACTTTAACTACCAGGAGAAATAAAAAATGGAAATGGCAAATGCATTGTTGTACATCGCTGGGGCGCTGATGATGGGTTTGGGCGCACTTGGTGCGGCTGTTGGTATTGGTATTTTGGGTGGTCGCTTTCTGGAAGGCGCAGCTCGCCAGCCTGAACTTATTCCAATGCTGCGTACGCAATTCTTTGTGGTTATGGGCCTGGTAGATGCGGTTCCTATGATCGCTGTTGGTATCGCGATGTATGTGTTGTTCGCTGTAGCGTAATTAACCTAAGCGTCATAGCACAATTCAGGAAAGGTAGCTTGCATGAACATTAATGCAACTCTTCTCGCCCAGACCATCATGTTCGCACTGTTCGTGTGGTTCTGCATGAAGTTCGTCTGGACACCCATCATCGCTGCGTTGGAAGAGCGCAAAAAACAAATAGCTGATGGATTGGCCGATGCCGAGCGCGCGAAGCATGATCTGGAATTGGCTGCAAAACGTGCTGCAGAAATATTGCGCGAAGCGAAAGAAAAATCAGCTGATATTCTGGCTGGTGGTGAAAAGCGCGCCAGCGAAATTATTGAAGCAGCCAAAGATCAGGCAAGAACGGAAGGTGATCGTATTATCACCGGCGCCAAAGCTGAAATAGATCAGGAAGTGTTTCGTGCCAAAGAGCAATTGCGCACCCAGGTATCGGCAATCGCTTTGGCGGGCGCAAGTAAGATTTTGGGTCGTGAAATTGATGCCAAGGCACATAACGACTTGCTCGATAAACTCGTTGCGGAAATCTGAACATCATGTCTGAAGCCATAACTACAGCACGGCCATATGCACAAGCTGCATTTGATGCGGCACAAAAGCTGGCGGATTTGAAGGGCTGGTCTGAAGCCATTGTAAACCTGGCTGAGGCCGTCACTCATCCTGAAGTTCACGCAATCATCGGCAGTCCGCAAGTAACGCCCGCTCAGCTTGAAAGTTTGGTGAGTGGTTTGCTGGGTGGCAAACCGACGAATCAGCTGATCAATTTTGTGCGGGTGTTAATCGAAAATCAACGTCTTCAAATATTGCCGGAAATTGCGGTTATGTTTGAAGCATTGCGGGCAGAAGCTGAAAAAACCGTTAATGTGGTTGTGGACTCGGCGTTCGATTTGTCAGTTGCGCAGCAAGAAAAAATCATCAGCTCGTTGAAGAAGCGCATGGGGCGCGAAATTAAGCTGGTCTGTAAAGTCAATAAAGATTTGCTAGGTGGTGTTGTTATTCGTGCCGGAGACAAAGTGATCGATGGTTCCGCGCGAACCCGTCTTGGCGAAATGGCTAACGCCCTGGCCTGATAATAGATTTATCAAGATAAGGAAATCCAGATGAAGCTCAACCCTTCAGAAATAAGCAATTTGATTCGCAGTCGCATCGATAATTTCGAAGCGCTGACACAGGCGCGCACCGAAGGTACGGTGGTCAGCGTGACCGATGGTATCGTACGTGTTTACGGTTTGTCCGACGTAATGCAGGGTGAGATGTTGGAATTCCCCGGCAATACATTCGGCCTGGCGTTAAACCTGGAGCGTGATTCTGTTGGTGCCGTAATTCTTGGCGAATATGAACACATCACTGAAGGCGACACAGTTAAGTGTACTGGCCGCATTCTGGAAGTTCCTGTAGGGCCAGAATTGTGCGGTCGCGTCGTTAACGCGCTGGGGCAGCCTATCGATGGCAAAGGTCCAATCGATGCCAAGATGACCGACAAGATTGAAAAAGTCGCTCCGGGTGTTATTGAGCGTCAGTCAGTTGATCAGCCGGTTCAAACAGGTTTGAAATCGATTGACTCCATGGTGCCGGTTGGCCGTGGCCAACGTGAATTGATCATTGGTGACCGTCAGACAGGCAAGACTGCTGTTGCGATTGATGCGATCATCAACCAGAAAGGTCAGAACATGACCTGTATCTATGTTGCGATCGGTCAGAAGGCTTCGACTGTAGTCAACGTAGTACGCAAACTGGAAGAGCATGGTGCTCTGGGTTACACCATCATTGTTGCCGCAACCGCTTCCGATTCTGCTGCGATGCAATTCCTCGCGCCGTATGCAGGTTGCACTATGGGTGAATACTTCCGCGACCGTGGCGAAGATGCACTGATCGTTTATGACGATTTGACCAAGCAGGCTTGGGCATACCGTCAGATTTCACTGTTGCTGCGTCGTCCTCCTGGTCGTGAAGCTTATCCTGGTGACGTGTTCTATCTGCATTCCCGTTTGCTGGAACGTGCAGCGCGTGTCAACGCTGATTACGTAGAAAAATTCACCAAAGGTGAAGTTAAAGGTAAAACAGGTTCGCTGACTGCATTGCCTATCATCGAAACCCAGGCGGGTGACGTTTCTGCATTCGTTCCCACCAACGTGATTTCGATTACCGATGGTCAGATTTTCCTTGAGACCGACTTGTTTAACGCCGGTATTCGTCCTGCGATTAACGCGGGTGTTTCGGTATCCCGCGTAGGTGGTGCTGCACAGACTAAGGTAATCAAGAAGCTCGGTGGCGGTGTGCGTCTGGCACTGGCTCAGTATCGTGAATTGGCTGCATTTGCCCAGTTCGCTTCTGATCTGGACGAGGCGACACGCAAACAGTTGGAGCGCGGCAAGCTGGTTACCGAACTGATGAAGCAGTTGCAATACTGCCCGCTGTCCGTTGCCGAAATGGCGGTTACCCTGTTCTGCGTGAACAAGGGCTATTTCGACGATGTTGCGGTGCCCAAGGCATTGGCATTTGAATCCGCGGTACATGCTTACCTGAAGTCCAAGAACAAGGAATTGATGGATACGATCGAATCCAAAAAAGACCTGAGCGCGGATAATGAGAAGCTGTTGTCAGCTGCGATTGAGGAATTCAAGGCAACTGCAGTTTACTGATGTTACGACTAGCCATCCACTAAGCAACCAAAAGACGGTTGCCAAGTGGTTGGTTATGATAAAACAACTAGCCATTCCACTTAGCAGCCATAATCGGTTGCCGAGTGGCTGGTTATAAGGTGGAGTGAGAAATGGCTGGCAGTAAAGAAATTCGCACGAAAATCAAGAGTGTAGAAAATACACGCAAGATTACACGCGCCATGGAAATGGTTGCCGCTGCCAAGATGCGTAGGGCACAGGAGCGCATGCGCGCAGCACGGCCTTACGCAGATAAAATCCGCGCAGTGGCAGCGCATCTTTCGCACGCCAACGCAGAATATAAGCATGCTTTTTTAGTTAAACGCGAGACCATTAAAAAAGTGGGTGTGATTTTGATCACATCTGACAAAGGTTTGTGCGGCGGCCTGAATAGCAACTTGCTTCGTTTGGTGGTCGGCCAGATGAAGACGTGGGAATCAGAGGGCAAAGGCATCGCAGTATGCGCCATTGGCAACAAGGGTCTGGGTTTCATGAACCGGCTTGGTGCGGATGTTAAGTCGAATCTGACCGGCTTGGGCGATGCTCCGCACCTGGCCAGCCTGATAGGCGCAGTCAAGGTTATGCTGGACGCGTACGTGGCCGGCGAGATTGACGCTATCCATATTGGCTACAACCATTTTGTCAACACCATGAAGCAAGAGCCTTGTATCGAGCAGCTGTTGCCACTTTGCGGTGAGCAACTGGGTGCTGCACAAGGTAATTGGGATTATATTTACGAGCCGGATGCTAAGGTTGTCATTGACGAATTGCTTTTGCGCTACGTCGAGTCACTGGTGTATCAAGGGGTTGTGGAAAATATGGCCTCCGAGCAGAGCTCGCGTATGGTGGCGATGAAGGCTGCATCTGACAATGCCAAGAGTGTCATCGCTGATCTCAAATTGGTATATAACAAAGCGCGTCAGGCCGCCATTACTCGCGAGATCTCCGAGATCTGTAGCGGTGCGGCAGCGGTAGGCTAATTGGCTGATTGTTTATTTGATACGGCGATAACTCAAAATTAAATTAGACGGGGAATTCCAAATGACTCAAGGTAAGATTGTTCAGTGTATTGGTGCGGTTGTGGATATTGAATTTCCACGTGACCATATGCCCAAGGTATATGACGCACTTAAACTACAAGCAGGCGCAGATACGATTGCTGAAGTAGGTTTGACGTTTGAAGTACAGCAACAGCTGGGCGATGGCGTGGTACGTACCATTGCGATGGGATCTTCGGATGGTTTGCAGCGCGGCATGGCTGTAATAAATACCGGTAGCCCGATTTCTGTACCCGTCGGTGCAGGCACACTCGGCCGTATCATGGATGTGCTGGGTCGTCCTATCGATGACGCAGGTGAGATTCCATGTGAAGAGCGTCGTCCTATTCATGCAAATGCCCCAAAATTTGACGAACTTTCACCTTCCGTTGACTTGTTGGAAACCGGCATCAAGGTGATTGACCTGGTTTGCCCGTTTGCTAAAGGCGGTAAAGTCGGTCTGTTCGG
>JAUSLX010000203.1 GCA_030645775.1 Gallionella sp.
AACTGATGACCTACCGCTTACAAGGCGGTTGCTCTACCAACTGAGCTAAGGCGGCGGGGTGAAACTTCACACCAATGACATTTGGTGGGTCGGGCGAGATTCGAACTCGCGACCAACGGATTAAAAGTCCGCTGCTCTACCGGCTGAGCTACCGACCCCTGCAAAGGAGCGCGAATTATACGTATTTCGCGCCCCCTGTCAATGCAGAATTACAACCTTGATGAATAAAATATGACGGCACGGCATTTCATCAACTTCGACACCGTATTTTTGAGCGGGCGCAGCCCTCGGGTATCCGTCAACTAACTGACGTAGCGGGTGGGATCAACCACACCGGCAGCAGTAAACCCGGCGCGGCGCAAACGGCAAGAGTCGCATAAACCACACGCACGGCCTCGCTCATCCGCCTGATAACAGGAAACCGTCATCGCGTAATCCACGCCCAGCAGGTTCCCCCGCTGTATGATCTCCGCCTTGGACAGGTGCAGCAAAGGCGCATGCAAGGTAAGCGGATGCCCCTCCACCGCAGCCTGAGTGGCCAGATTAGCCATGCGTTCAAACGCTTCAATATAGGCAGGGCGACAATCGGGATAGCCTGAATAATCCACCGCATTCACACCAATAAAAATATCCTGTGCGTGCAGCACCTCGGCCCAGGCCAGCGCCAGTGAGAGCATGATGGTATTGCGTGCCGGAACGTAAGTCAGCGGGATGCCTGCCGATTCATGTTGCGGCACAGCAATATTGTTGTCCGTCAAAGCCGAACCGCCAAAACCGGTAAGATCGATGCTTACCACCCGGTGTTCACACGCCCCCAGCGCGTCAGAAACGTTCTGCGATGCGGCCAGCTCTGAATGATGGCGCTGCCCGTAATCCACGCTGAGTGCATAGCAGTCATAGCCCTGGGCACGCGCCATCGCCAGCACCGTTGCCGAGTCCAGCCCGCCCGATAAAAGGACGACGGCGTTCTTCATCAGTGGCCTGCTGCGTTGTTCCATAGCATCTTGTGCAACTGCATCTGAAAACGCACCGGCAGGCGATCACGCAATATCCATTCCGCCAGTTGCGTAGGATTTAGCGCACCCTGTGCAGGTGAAAACAGCACTTCGCATTTGTCGGCCAATCGATGTTGCGACAGAATTTGTCTGGCCCAGAGATAATCATTTTCATCACACAGGACAAATTTTATTTCATCGTGCGGCGTCAGCAAGGCCAGATTTTCCCAGCGATTTTTTTCAACTTCTCCTGAAGCAGGCGTTTTGATGTCCAGCACCCGCATGACCCGCGCATCCACTGCGCCTATATCCAGCGCGCCACCTGTTTCCAGCGATACCTGATATCCGGCATCGCATAAATCACGGAGTAACGGCAGGCAGTTTTTTTGCGCCAGTGGCTCACCGCCCGTGACGGTGACATAGCGAGGCGTGTATTGCGCGACTTGTTTCAGGATGTCGGAGAGGGTGTGGTTTTGTCCGCCGGTAAAGGCGTAAGCGGTGTCGCAATAGCTGCAACGCAAAGGGCATCCGGTCAAGCGGACAAACACCGTAGGCAAGCCCGTGCGACGGGTCTCGCCTTGCAGGGAAAAAAATATTTCAGTAATGCGCAGTTGCGCGTCTGGCTCAGACATAGGTGACTACCTGGTCTCAGCGATCAGTTTTTTCGCTTTAGCAGCCGCCGCACTATCGGGATAATCGGCGATCAGTTGCTTGAGCGTGGCCGTGGCTCTGGCAACCGCCTTCAACTCATACTGGCAACCGGCGATGGCAAACAGCACATCCGGCGCTTTGGCCGTATTGGGTTCAGCCTTGAGCAAATTGCGATAAGTCACCAGCGCTTCCTTGTAATCCTTGAGCGCAAACTGAGCACTGCCCAGCCAGTAACGCGCATTTGAGGCATGCACTGAACCCGGATATTTTTCAAGGAACGCTTGCAATGTTTTAGCGGAATCTGCGTAGTTGCCAGCTTTTGACAGACCATAAGCCGTCTCAATAGCCCGGTTCTCCGCCGCCGGATCATCAGGGTCAATCGCCGCTGCAGCATCCACCGTGGGCGCCACGACATCAACCGGCTTGGCTGCTGCTGCAGCTTCTATGGCCTCGAAATGACGCAGACGCGCATCCAGATCCACATAAAAATCCTTTTCGCGCTTTTCGGCTTCCTGCAAGCCGTGCGCAAGTTCTTCATTCTGTCCGCGCAATTTGCGGAGTTCGCCGTTCAATACGTCGATCTGCCCTTGCAGATCGAATATTGATTTGGTTTGTTGCTTGTCCTGCTCTTCCAGATTAAGCACACGCGCCTCGACCTGCTGGATTTGCTTGCGCGCATCGTCGTCCGAAAACAACCCCGCCTGCGCGGGAACGGCAAAACACAAACCCAGGAAAGTCAAGACGCGCAGCTTTAACATAGTGTTACTTTGCGTAGTTCAGATCGGTACGGCGATTTTGTGACCATGAAGATTCTTCATGACCGGTCGCTTTTGGCTTTTCTTCGCCATAACTGACGCTATTCAGTTGACCCGTTTTTGCGCCACCCAGTTCCAACATCTTCATCACGCCATCCGCGCGACGCTGGCCCAGAGCCAGGTTATATTCGTTGCTGCCGCGCTCATCGCAATTACCTTCCAGACGCAAATTACGCGCCGCATTCTTGCTCAGATACCCGGCATGAGCCTGTACCAGCGGCTTGTCGGCATCCTGCACCGCAGACACGTCAAACGGGTAATACACACTACGGCCGGCGAGAATGCCGGTCGGATCGTTCAGCGGATCAACAGCTGTTTTCGCTGCTACTGCCGCAGCCGTTGCCGGTGCGCTGGTCGCAACAGGAGCCGCAGGAGCGGCAGGTACGGCGGCTGTCTCGTGCGGCTTCTGGCTGGCACAAGCTGCGAGCAAGTTCACCAACACAATACTGATAACAAGTTTCTTCATAGCCATTCCCTTTTGTTTAATTAAAGATGTGGTCCCCACACAGGCTCGCGCGCATCACCGCTTTGCGTAAACATGTGCTGTTTGACACGACCGTCACTGGACACGGTCGCCAATATACCACGACCGCGCGCCTCACTGGCAAACAGGATAAGGCGGCCGTTGGGTGCAAAACTGGGTTTTTTCTCCCATCCACCCTCAGTAAGCGCTTCCATTTGACCCGTCTGAAAATCCTGCAGGGAGATATAAAACCGTCCACCACTTAAATGAGCGAACACAAAAGACTTACCATCGGGACTGTGGCGCGGTGAGTAGCTGCTGCCTGCAGCGAAGGTCAGGCGCTGCGCCGCTCCCCCGGCAACCGGCATGCGATAAACCTGCGCACTGCCGCCGCGATCCGAAGTGAACAACATGGATTGACCATCGGGCGAAAAATTGGGCTCGGTATCTATCGCTCCGCTAAAGGTAATGCGGCGAATCTCGCCGCCATCGGGGCGCATCAGATAAATCTGCGAACTGCCGTCGCGCGTCAGCACCACAGCCAGTTGTTTACCGTCCGGAGACCAGGCCGGCGCGCTGTTGCTGCCGCGAAAATCAGCCACCGCCTTGCGCTGATGCGTATAGAGCGATTGCACGAACACCGCCGCATGGCCCGTTTCAAAACTCACATAGGCCAGGTGGCTGCCATCAGGAGACCATGAAGGCGACATGATGGGCTCGTTCTGCTTCAATACGATTTGCTCATTGTGACCATCGCTATCCGCGACAATCAGACTGAATATTTTCCCCTGCCGATTCACATAGGCGATACGGGTACTGAACACGCCCTGATTGCCGGTCAGTTTTTCATAGATCAGATCGGCGATGCGGTGGCCGACAGCGCGTATCTGTCCGTCACCTGCCGACACAGCCTGCCCGATCAATTCGACCTGTTTAACCACGTCCAGCAGACGAAAACGGGCGACTATGCGCCCGTCAGCCTGCGCGCTGACCGTGCCTATCGCCAGCGCTTCCGTGCCACGCACCTGCCAATCTGGGTAGTGCACTTCGGCAGCTTCATGCGGCGACTTGCCGGCGGGGTCAACCAGACGAAACAAACCGCTGCGCAGCAAATCACCCGTCACTACCTCGCTGATCGCCAGCCCCAGCTTTTCATCTCCGCCAAAAGGTACAATGGACACGGGAATCTGATGTTCCCCCGCACCGATGATTTCGATGCTCAATGCCGCATTGGACACGGATGATTGCGCCAGCATCAACAGACCCAGCACACTAAACAGTATTTTTTGCATGTCACAACCCCTCTTATTCAACTGGCTGAAACCCCAGATTCAATTCACGAAAACGCTTAAACAGACTTGCATCGGCAGGCAAAGGCAACGGCTGCGACTTAAGAATCGCACGCTCCACCGCAGTATCATAAACAGCATTGCCGCTGGATTTGAGCAGACGCGCATTGAGCACGGTGCCACCCGGCAATACCGTCACCAGAAACTCGGCACGCGCGTCCTTCGCCACATCCGGCGGCATTACGATATTGCGCCTGATTTTTCCGGCAATCTTACCGATGTATTCATCCACCACACGACCAGTCGCCGCTTCTTGCGCCGCCTGTGCGCGTGCCGCCTGTTCCCGTAACGCAGCCTCGCGCGCCACCTGCAGTTCCGCTGCTGAAGGTTGCGCCGGTTGAACGGCTTCCTTGCGAACTTCGGGTGTTACTTCGGGTTTTACCTTGGGTTTTTCAGGCAGCTTTTCCGGCGGCTTTTCCACAGGCCTGGCTTCGATTTTCGGTTTTTTATCCGGCATCACAATATCCGGTTTGATTACTTCCTCCACTTTGGCAGGCGTTGGAAGTACTTCCTCGACCCTGGCCTCGACAGGCGGCGCCACCTCCGGCAGACTTTGCCACAACTCCACGCTCAGCGTCGCAGGCGGCTCCGCCTGCCAGGAAAAACCAAAGTACAACAGCGCAAAGAAAGCAGCATGCACCAGCAGGGCCAACAGGCCGGCGGGCAATTTATAGGGCTCATGACAGACTACCGCGCTCATTGAGTCCTGGCTTGTGTCAACAGACCGACTTTTTTGATCTGTTGCTGTTGCAGCACGTCCATCACGTTGATGACTTCTTCGTAACGCACGCTCTTGTCTGCAGAAATCACCACCGCCTGTTCCGCCTGCATGGCCTGCCTGGATTTCAGAATCGAGATCAATTCCTCGCGAGACACACGGCTTTCCCCGCCACCCTGCGCATGATCGCGCAAGGCCAGCGTATTATCTTTTTTGATGATCACTTCCAGCGGCGCGGGCGATGGCACAGACGACTGGCTGACCTGCGGCAAATCGACCTGCCCCGGATTCATCATCGGTGCCGTCACCATGAAAATCACCAGCAATACCAGCATCACGTCGATATACGGCACGACATTGATATCGTTCATCAGGCGGTTTCTTGAACGACGGCTTGATCTCATGGCTGGCGCTGCAACACATTGGAAAATTCTTCACTAAAACTTTCAAAGCGTGAAGCCAGACGGTCGATGTCGTGCGCGTAGCGGTTATACGCCACGACCGCCGGAATCGCCGCAAACAAGCCCATCGCTGTCGCCACCAGTGCTTCGGCGATGCCGGGCGCGACATGCGCCAGCGTCGCCTGACCTACATTCGCCAGGCCGCGAAATGCGTTCATGATGCCCCACACCGTACCGAACAGACCCACATAAGGGCTGACTGAACCGACCGAAGCCAGAAATGCCAGATGGGATTCCAGCCTGTCCATCTCACGCTGGTAAGTCGCGCGCATCGCGCGGCGTGTGCCCTCCATGACCGCGCTGCTATCCACGCCATGCTGTTTCTTCAGCTTCACAAATTCGACAAAACCAGCGGCAAAAATGCGTTCCAGCGCCCCCTGATCGGCCCGCGCCGAATTACCGACCGCCTTGTAAACCTCATTCAGATTGGGATTGCGCCAGAATGCTTCTTCAAACTCATCCGTTAAACGGGTTTCGCGACGTATCGCGAACAGCTTGAGAAAAATGTA
>JAUSLX010000207.1 GCA_030645775.1 Gallionella sp.
GACTGAGGACTGAGGACTGAGGACTGAGGACTGAGGACTGAGGACTGAGGACTGAGGACTGAGGACTGAGGACTGAGCAAGCGTAGCCCGAATGGAATGAAATGTAATCCGGAATTTTCCCCGGATTTCACCCGCAAGGAGTAGGCCGTGGTTGTAAGGGGCTAAAGCCCCCCCAACAACCACGCACCGCTGCGCTGCATCCAGGCTACGATGCTACGAACACATCCTTCCCTTGACATATTAACGAACCTCGTTAATATGCGTGCATGATCCAATCGTTCAAATGCACCAACACCGAGACGCTGTTCAACGGCAAACGGGTTTCGCTTTTTGTGAATTTTGAGCGTGCTGGGTTGCGTAAGCTGGAGCAGCTTGATTTGGCATCGCTTATCGAGGATATGCGTGTCCCACCGGGCAATCGTTTGGAAGCGTTGAAAGGCGACCGCGCCGGACAATGGAGCGTGCGCATCAACGATCAGTGGCGCGTGTGTTTCCGTTTCGAGAACGGCAATGCACTGGACGTTGCGATCGTGGACTACCATTGAGAAAGAACCGACATCATGCGTGAAATAGCCCCAGTATCACCCGGCGAAATGCTGGAAGAAGAATTCCTGAAGCCGCTGGGAATGACAAAGTACCGCCTCGCCAAAGAAATCGACGTACCGCCTCAGCGCATCGGCGATATTGTCTCCGGCAAACGCGGCATCACCGCTGACACCGACTTGCGGTTATGCCGCTTTTTTGGCATGTCAGATGGCTGGTGGTTGCGCCTCCAAGCGAAATACGACACCGAAATGGCAAAGGATGCGCTGGCTGATGTGCTGAGCAAAATTCACCCGTTAGAACGAATAGCGGCATAAGCATTAACAGCCTGCTGACATTCAACATTTACATGCTCTAAAAAGTACTGGAAACACCATGAACGCTTTGCCAAAATGCCCTAAATGCGGTTCCGAATACACTTACGACGACGGTAGCCAGTACGTCTGTCCCGAATGCAGCCACGAGTGGTCGAAGGAAGCAGCAGCCGAAGCGGGTGAACAGGTGAAAGTTTTCAAGGATGCCTTTGGCAATGTGCTGGTGGATGGCGATTCGGTCACGGTCATCAAGGACTTGAAAGTCAAGGGTTCGTCTTCGGTGGTCAAGGTCGGTACCAAGGTCAAAAACATCCGCCTGGTGGACGGCGATCACGACATCGACTGCAAGATCGATGGCATAGGCGCGATGCAATTAAAGACAGAGTTCGTCAAGAAGGCATAACGGAGAAAAACAATGAGTGCCTGGGGTTGTCCGCACGACATCAAGGGGATATGCACGCGCGTAAACAACCTTCCCTGCGACTTGGGGATGAAGGGTTGCGTGCTGTTCGGGCGCTTCCGTTTTGCCGACCCCAGCAAGAACCGGCCGAAAAAATCGCCAGCCAGCACCGAGTCGCCACCCTCTGTCGATATAAACAAGACATGATTGAGCTGATCTACTGCGACGAATGGCTGCTGGTGGCCAACAAGCCCGCCGGACTGCTGTCCGTACCGGGGCGCGGCGAGGACAAGCAAGATTGTTTATCCTCCCGCCTCCAGCATGAATTTCCCGACGCGCTGGTGGTACACCGTCTGGACATGGCGACTTCCGGCCTGCTGATATTTGCGCGCGGTGCCGCCATGCAAAGTCGCCTTTCCGAAATGTTTCGCGAACGCCTCGTTACAAAGCGCTATGTGGCGGTGGTTGCAGGAAAACTGGAGACTGAAATCGGCGCGGTCAATCTGCCCATCGCCGCCGACTGGCCTAACCGCCCTTTGCGCAAGATTGATGCTGAACTTGGCAAACCCTCGCTGACGCGCTATCGGGTGTTGTCACGAAACACAGATAGCACACGCATGGAACTTGAACCGGTCACCGGTCGCACGCATCAGTTGCGCGTCCACATGGCGGCGATCGGCCATCCTATTTTAGGCGATGCGCTCTATGGTGATGCGCCAAATATAAAAGCCGCAGAGCGATTCGTTCGCCCCCTCGCCCGCAATGCGGGAGAGGGTTGTGTTCCACGCCTGCTGTTGCACGCGCAATCGTTAAGCTTCACCCATCCTGTCAGCAATATGTCTCTCAACCTTGAATGCGCCCCAACGTTCTGAATGGCATAATGCCCGCCTCAATCCGACCCTGAACAGGAACATTCATGCCCTCACCCAATCGCGCCGCGTTATTCGGCCTGGCCTTTATCACCTTGATCCTTGCGGGCTTCGCCGCCTATCTCTGGATAGCCTTGCACTGGAGCTATTCCGAGGGTGAGCGCGCCGGTTTTATGCAAAAATTGTCGCATAAAGGATGGCTGTGCAAAACATGGGAAGGCGAACTGTCCCTGGTTGCGATGCCCGGTGCCGCTCCTGAAAAGTTTCACTTCTCGGTGCGTGATGAGGCGGTCGCGCAACAAATCAACGCCAACGTCGGGCAGCGCGTCTCGCTCGGCTATGAACAGCACAAGGGTTTGCCGACTTCCTGCTTCGGTGAAACGGAATATTTCGTGACCTCAGTCAATCTCGTCAAGTAAGGAATTAATCGTACAGATATGAAACTTATCCTGATCCCGCTTGCCTGATGCCAGGCAACAAAAAAT
Organism: Gallionella sp.; assembly: GCA_030645775.1. Classification (GTDB taxonomy): domain Bacteria; phylum Pseudomonadota; class Gammaproteobacteria; order Burkholderiales; family Gallionellaceae; genus Gallionella. The sequence goes on from JAUSLX010000207.1 coordinate 2,612, forward strand.
GCTGCGAGCAGTGATATACTCCGCACCGCTTTGTTTTATTCAATCAATGAGGAATTCATGAAAAAATTTTTGACGTTGTTGACGGTTGCCTTGACCTGCCTGAGTTTGTTTGCCGCAACGGCGGAAGCCAAGCGTTTTGGTGGCGGCAGTAGTTTTGGCAAGCAGCGTTCGATGTCTCCGCAGCAGGCGCAAAAAGCCCCGGCGGCGGCACCTGCTCCCGCTGCCCCGGCTGCGGCTGGCAATAAGTGGCTTGGCCCCCTGGCCGGTCTGGCGATCGGCGCAGGTCTGGCTACGATGTTCGCGGGTGGTTTGGGCGGACTGGGCGGCGCAATGGGCGGCATTCTGATGGCACTGCTCGCAGCGGGCGTGGTGATGTTCCTCATCGCAAAATTTCGCAAACCGCAACAGCCTGCGATGCAATATGCGGGCGCGGGCGCACCTTACCAGGAAGCACCCCCGGCACAGCAGCAGTATGCAGGCAGCAGTTCAGCGCCTGTCGCCGCTGTCGCTCGCAGCATTCCGGCTGATTTTCCGGTGGAAAGCTTTCTGCGCAGCGCGAAAACTTCGTTCATCCGCCTGCAGGCCGCGAATGACCGCAAGGATTTGAACGATGTACGCGAATACACCACACCGGAAATGTTTGCTGAAATCTCGATGCAAATGCAGGAACGCGATGCCACGCCTCAAAAAACCGATGTAATCGCTATCCACGGCGAGTTGCTGGAAGTGGCGAACGAAGGTGACTGGGCGATTGCCAGCGTACGCTTTACCGGACAATTATCCGAGAACAACGGCAGCCCGGAAAGTGTTGATGAAATCTGGCATGTGCAGAAGAACCTGAAAGATGACCAATCAGTCTGGTTACTGGCGGGTATTCAGCAGACAACATTGCACTAAGCGCATGTTCGCCCGGCCTTCGGTAGCAGTTCTTAACCACCTGCTATTACAGAATAACTGGGCGTTACACAGACTTACACGCTTTGCCGGAAAAACGGCGCGATTTGACATCGCGCCGTTTTCTTTTTCCTGCACCATTCTTCCTGACGGCACGCTTTGCGGCACCGATCCTGAAACCAGCGTCGATGCGCTGTGCGTAATCGCCCCATCGCTGCTGCCGCGCCTGGCAATACAGGATGAACTGGCTCATGCGGAAATTCAGAGTACCGGCGATGCGGCCTTGCTTGCCGAAATATTCTTCCTGTCGCGCAACCTGCGCTGGGATGCGGCAGAAGACCTGAGCCAAGTGACGGGCGACATCGCGGCGGAACGCATCGTGCAAGCCGTGCAAAGTAAACAGCAACAGCTGGGCGCATCAGCAGTCAATCTTGCTCACGCTGCGGCGGAATACTGGACTGAAGAACGTCCGCTGCTCGCCAAGCCACAGCGAATCAATACATTCATGAAGCAGGTCGATACCTTGCGCGACGATTTGGCAAGGCTGGAGCAACGCATATCCCGCCTGCCAACCACAACTAAAAATACATAATAATTAACAGGATGCGCTTCTTCCGCTTATTCAAGATTTTCTCCGTCGTGCTGAGTTTCGGGCTGGACGAGTTCCTGCTGGCACATGAGCGTATGCGCTGGTTGCGCACGCCACTGAACCGGCTGTTATTCCTGCGCGACATCTCCCAGCCCAGAGCCGTGCGACTGCGGCTTGCGCTGGAAAGTCTCGGGCCTATTTTCGTCAAATTCGGGCAAATGCTCTCCACGCGCCGCGATTTGATGCCAACCGACCTGGCCGATGAGCTGGCCAAGCTGCAAGACCAGGTGCCGCCATTCCCTTCCGCACAGGCCATTGCCTTACTGGAATCCACCTACAAACAGCCCTTGCTGGACGTCTTCAAGAGCTTCGATGAAACGCCCATCGCCAGCGCGTCTGTTGCACAAGTGCACTTTGCCGTACTGCATGATGGTCGCGAGGTAGCAGTCAAAATATTGCGCCCGGGCATCACCCACATCATCGCGCACGACATCGCACTGATAAAAATTGCCGCCGACCTGATTCAATGGCTATGGGTTGACGGTCGTCGCCTCAAACCCCGCCAGGTGATCGAAGAATTCGAAAAACATCTGGGTGACGAACTGGACCTGACCCGTGAAGCCGCTAACGCCAGCCAGCTCAAACGCAACTTTGCCAGTTCCACCCTGCTGTTGGTTCCCGAAATGTATTGGGATTACTGCACGGCCGAGGTGATGGTCATGGAGCGCATGTATGGCATGCCGGTCAGTCAGGTGGACAGCTTGCGCAGCGCGGGCGTAGATATTCCCAAACTGGCTGCCAACGGCGTGGAGATTTTTTACACTCAGGTATTCCGCGACGGCTTCTTCCATGCGGACATGCATCCGGGCAACGTCCAGGTCGCAGCCGATGGGCGCTATATCGCGCTGGATTTCGGCATCATGGGCACACTCACCGATGTCGATAAAAATTACCTCGCACAGAATTTTATCGCCTTCTTCCAGCGCGATTACAAACGCGTCGCCGAAGTGCATATCGAATCCGGCTGGGCGCCTGCCG
>JAUSLX010000219.1 GCA_030645775.1 Gallionella sp.
CCAATGATAGTGTGGATTACCCATGTGAAAGTAGGTCATCGTCAGACTCCTTACAACAAAAAGCCCCTCCGGTAACGGTGGGGCTTTTTGCTTTGCAGTTGTTAAAATTTATTTTTGCTATTCGTAGTCTGCGATAATTACGCCATTCAGTTATTTTCTTATCCATGTACATCGTTCGTGTAGCGCTTGATATCCCACTGTCCACTCTGTTCGATTACACGGTGGATGAGGTCGTCGCACCCGGTCAGCGCGTGATTGTGCCGTTCGGACGCCGGCAGTTGCTTGGCGTGATTATGGAGTGCGTTGCCACGACAAGCATATCCTCTGAACGAATTAAGGCGGTCATTCAGGTATTGCACGACAGCGCCCCTTTGTCGGCTGAATTGCGTAAATTGCTGTGTTTTTGCAGTGACTACTATCACTACCCTGTAGGTCAGGCAGTGCTGTCTGCCTTGCCGACGCGGTTGCGTTCGGACAAGCCGCTTGTCGTTACGCCGATTTTGCACTACCGCCTCACTGACAAGGGTGGGGCCTTGGATATGGGAGATGTACCAAAGCGAAAAGCCGTGCTGCGACGAATTATTGCGAAGCTCAAGGAGCACTCCTGCAATAAGGCACAACTAACGGCGTTGTCGGCAACGGCATCTTCTCAGTTGCAATGGTTGTTGCAAGAAGAGTTGGTTGAGAGTTTTGAGGCTATTCCTTCAGCTGCAGTTACGCCTGAAGCAAAGCACCGCTTTGAGAATGCACATCAGTTGACCTCCGAGCAGCAGCAGGCCGTCGATAGCATCATCAAAACTACGGGCTTTGCCTGTTTCCTGTTGCACGGCATTACAGGCAGCGGCAAGACGGAAGTCTATGTCCATCTGATGGATCACATCATGCAGCGCGGCGGGCAGGTGTTGTTGCTGGTGCCCGAGATTAATCTTACGCCGCAACTGGAGGGTTACTTTTGCAGCCGTTTTGCTGATGTGACACTGGTAAGTCTGCATAGCGGATTGTCAGAAAATCAGCGGCTGCACAACTGGCAACTCGCGCAGTCAGGCGCGGCGCAGATCGTGCTCGGTACACGGTTGTCGATATTTGCAGAACTGCCCTGGCTGGCACTGATCATCGTGGATGAGGAGCACGACAGCTCCTACAAACAACAGGATGGACTGCGCTACTCGGCGCGGGATGTGGCGATTTTTCGCGCCAGTCAGTGTCGCGTGCCCATCGTGCTGGGTTCGGCCACGCCTTCCCTGGAGAGCTATCACAATGCGCAGACCGGACGTTACCAGATGCTGAAGTTAACGGGGCGCGCGCAGGCGGATGCGCGTTTACCCACAGTAGGCTGCATCAACATTCATCAGGCGGTTATGCACGAGGGCATCAGTGAAAAGTTGCTGCGCGAAGTTGAACAGCGCCTTGTACGCGGTGAGCAAAGTCTCTTGTTCATTAATCGTCGCGGTTATGCGCCCGTCCTGATGTGTACGGAATGTGGCTGGCTGTCTGATTGCAAAAACTGCGCCGGGAAGATGGTGCTGCACCTTCAGGAGAGGCGTCTTCGTTGCCATCATTGTGGATATCAGGTGCGTGTTCCGGCGGCTTGCCCCGATTGCGGTAACACCGAGTTGCATCCACTCGGTAGTGGTACTCAACGTGTGGAAAGCATCTTGCAGGAACGTTTCCCCGACGCCCGCATACTTCGCGTGGACAGAGACAGTACGCGCAATAAGCGGGCGTGGCAGGTGATGCGCGAACAGATACACGCGAATGAGGTGGATATATTGGTTGGCACGCAAATGCTGGCCAAGGGCCATGACTTCCCCGCGCTGACGCTGGTGGGCGTGCTCAATCCAGACAGTGCGCTATATAGCAGCGATTTCCGTGCAGCAGAAAAACTCTTTGCACAGTTGATGCAAGTAGCCGGGCGGGCAGGGCGAGCAGATAAACCGGGCGAGGTATGGATACAAACTGCTTTCCCCGATCATCCCCTGTTTCGCTGTCTGCAGAGCCACGATTTTGAAGGCTGGGCAAAGACTCAGTTGAGCGAGCGGCAGATGGCAGGCTTTCCTCCGTTTGTCTTTCAGGTCATGCTTCGTGCAGAAGGGATGATTGAGGCGGAAGTTTATGCCTATCTCAATAAGGCACGCGCTGCTGCCCTCGAATTAAAACATGGTATTGAAATATTTGGTGTTGTCCCAGCTGTGCTTGCGCGGCGTGCAAACCATATTCGCGCACAATTTTTGATTCAGGCCACTACACGTAAAGAGTTGCAGCAATTCATGCGCGCGTGGAAGCCATTGCTGGATGAACTTGCCGTAAAAAAATTACGTTGCTTCCTGGATATCGACCCGCTTGAGTTTTGAGTTTATACCCCCCAAAAGGGTGTATAAGTGCGCGGGATTGCGTGGTGTATAATTCCCCAAACAATTTGAGGATAGAAAAATGATACGAGAAATTCAACGGTTCATACTGGCCGATTTGGCTTTGCCCATCAAGACGCTTTTTACCGGCTATTTGCTGGTTGTTGGCTTGGGGTTGTTGTTTGCGGGCGCGCAGATTCTTCTGACTCACGGCATGGCGGATGGTAAATTAGGCCTTTCGGTGGATGACATCGTGTACAGCTATCACGGCCAGCCGGGCACCAAGCTGGAAGCCAAGCTCAACGGATCGATGAAAGATATGGCGCCACCGGAAGTGCGTCTGACACTCATCAAGTGGGCGAGTACAGGCGCGCCTGCAGAAGAATGGGAGACATCCATCAAGCCGAATGTGGAGCAATATTGCGCCCCTTGTCATGCCAATATGCCCAATCTGATCAACATCAGTGATAAAACGGTGATGGACGAAGTGACAAAAACAGACGGGGGTGTTTCCGTTTCTACGCTGACACGCGTTTCTCACATCCATTTGTTCGGTATTTCCTTTATCTTTTTCTTTGTAGGCTGGATATTTACTTACGCGACCGGTTTTTCGTGTATGGCCAAAGGTATTCTGATCTTCACGCCGTTTGGTTTTTTGATCGTGGACGTGCTCTCATGGTGGTTGACCAAGCTGGAACCCAACTTTGCCTGGCTGGTGATTATCGGCGGTTTTGGTTACAGCCTTGCGGCTACCGTGATGATATTCACCTCTTTGTACCAGATGTGGTTACTGCCCAGACGTTTGCTCAAACCCGTTAATCCACTGACGGACTGATCCTAGTGCATCCGGAAATCGGATTGCTTGAAGACATCGTCGCCATCGCCGGTGGCGATGCCGTTTTGACGGGTGAAGCTGCCACGCCCTATTGCAAGGATTGGCGCGGCCGCTATTCCGGCGACGCGCTGGCCATCGTGTTTCCATCCGACACACGGCAGGTTTCTGAAATCGTCAAACTGTGCGTTGCCCGGCAGATTGCCATTGTCCCGCAGGGAGGGAATACCAGCTTGTGCGGTGGCAGCGTACCGCTGACCGGCGGTCGGCAAATTGTGCTGAATCTGTCACGCATGAACAGGATACGCGCGATGGATGCAATCAATTACACCATGACGGTCGAGGCAGGGTGCAGGCTGGCCGAGGTGCGTGAGGAAGCAGGAAAACATAATCGCTTGTACCCGCTCGGTCTGACGGCCACGCAAAAGTATTGCGAGGTGGGCGGCAATCTTTCCACTAATGCAGGCGGCCTTAATGTGTTGCGTTACGGTAACGCGCGTGATCTGGTGCTTGGCCTGGAAGTGGTGTTGCCGGATGGGCGCATCTGGAACGGGCTGCGCAGCCTGCGCAAGGATAATTCCGGTTACGATCTCAAGCATCTGTTCATCGGGGCGGAAGGCACGCTGGGTATTATCACGGCCGCCGTGCTCAAACTGTTTCCACGACCGCAAACAACCTCTACGGCTTGCGTGGCGATTGCCGATGTAGAGGTGGCGGTAAGGCTGCTGGCGCATGTGCGCGCGAATTGCGGCGATACGCTGAGCGGTTTTGAAATCATCTCGCGCAGCTGTCTGGATTTGATATACCGTCACATCGCAGATACGGAGGAGCCGTTTGTCGACAAGTATGAATATTATTTGCTGATCCAGCTAAGCGATGTGTTGCCAGGCTCGCTGGACCCCGCATTGGGTGCAGCGTTGCAGAGTTTTGGGCCGGGTGTGCTGGCGCAATCCGTCACCTCCGACGCAGAAGCTGCGGAAAGCTGGTGGAAGCTGCGCAAAAATATCAGTGAGGCGCAGAAACGAGAAGGCGTCAGTATCAAACACGACATTTCTGTACCGGTAAGCCGTGTGGCGGAATTTATCGCGCAGGCCAACGCCGCGTTGCGCACGGCATTCCCGGCAATACGCATTGTTTTCTTCGGGCATATGGGCGATGGCAACATTCACTACAATGCATCAATGCCGGAAGTCGAGAAAAACCAGGCATTCATTGCACAGCATGAGCCAGAAGTGAATCGCCTCGTTTATGGCGTCGTGGCAGAACTGGGCGGCAGCATCAGTGCTGAACACGGCCTGGGGCAACTCAAACATGAGACGATACGCGAATATAAAGACCCGCTTGAACTGGAACTGATGCGCAACATCAAGCAAGCGTTCGACCCTGCAGGCCTGATGAATCCAGGCAAATTCATCTGAGGTTCTGGATGTTCTGCCGGGAGTCAGTTGTTCGTTAGCCAGGAGAATCGGAGACGCAAATGGCAATTCAATCAGAAATCACCAACATGGCTTTGTTCTGCGATTTTGAGAACGTGGCGCTGGGCGTGCGCGATGCCAA
>JAUSLX010000081.1 GCA_030645775.1 Gallionella sp.
AATACCGTATCGCCCTTGCCCACCAAGGCCTGCACCACACCGAGGTTGGCCATATAGCCGGTAGAAAACAACAGCGCAGCAGGTTTGCCCGCGAAAGCCGCCAGCCGCTTTTCAAGCTGATCATGCGCATCAAAGTGTCCGCTCACCAGATGCGCCGCTCCCGCACCCACGCCATAATCCGACGCGCCCTGTTGCAACGCCGCGATCAGTTGCGGATGATGGGCCAACCCCAGGTAATCGTTGCTGCAAAAAGATAAATACGGTTTGCCATCCGCAATGATATGCGGCGACTGCGGGGTCGCCACCGTGCGCCGCTGACGCAGCAACCCCTGCGCGGCGCGCTGGTCGAGTTCAAGCTGGAGTTCGGAAAAAGGCATAGGCGCCGGTGGCTATAAAACGCATTTTAAAATCAAGCGAGTCACGCGGAGGCGCGGAGTACGCGGAGTAAAGTCAAAACCAACCCACAACTAAAACCCGAAATACATCATCTATTTTTAGCTACAGTAGCATTGTTTTAGTCGTTGCTGTTCTCCGCGTACTCCGCGCCTCCGCGTGATAATGATTTTAGTGTTTATCGGCAAACGGATACATGCCCAGCTTGTCGAGCAGCGCGCGGTCACGTTCGACTTCCGGATTACCCGTAGTCAGCAGTTGCTCACCATAAAAAATCGAATTCGCCCCCGCCAAAAAGCACAGCGCCTGGATCGCATCAGACATCTGCTGCCGCCCGGCAGACAGGCGCACGCGCGCCGTCGGCATGGTGATGCGCGCCACCGCAATGGTGCGCACGAAATCCAGCGGATCGAGATCGGCCTGATCGGCCAGCGGCGTGCCCTCCACTTTGACCAGATTGTTGATCGGCACGCTTTCCGGGTACGGGTTCATGTTGGCCAGTTGTGCAACCAGACCTGCGCGTTGCGTCAGGTCTTCACCCATGCCAACGATGCCGCCGCTGCATACGTGCATGCCGGCACGGCGCACCCGCTCCAGCGTATCCAGTCTGTCCTGATAGTCACGGGTGCTGATGACATCACCGTAGAACTCGGGCGAGGTATCCAGATTGTGGTTGTAGTAATCCAGCCCGGCCTGCTTCAATTGCTCGGTCTGTTCGTCGTTCAGCATGCCCAGCGTGGCACAGGTTTCCATGCCCAGTCCGCGCACCGCCTTGACCATCTCCACTACGCTCAGCATGTCCGCCTCGGAAGGCTCGCGCCAGGCCGCACCCATGCAGAAGCGATCCGCACCGGCCTGTTGCGCGGCTTTTGCGGCCGTCACCACGGCATCCAGCTCCAGCATCTTGCGATCTTCCACGCCGGTCGAATGGAACGCGGACTGCGGACAATAGCCGCAGTCTTCCGAGCAGCCGCCGGTCTTGATGGACAGTAAGGTGGAGAGTTGCACCTGATTTGGATCAAAATGTTCGCGATGCACCTGCTGCGCACGGTACAGCAAATCGGCAAACGGCAATCTGAACAAGGCTTCCACCTCATCCACGCCCCAGCGTTGCGGCGTGACGGTTCTTTTAACGGGGTGGTGAAATGCGATCGTCTGGCTGTTCATGTCTGATTTATCGGTATGATGCGAATTGATTAGCCGCGCATCATCACGGAAAGGACGATACCTTGTCAATTCTGAGCAAGCCAATACTAAACATCTGCACGAAACTTGAGCATTTGCTACCCGCTCAACCCTGCGTGCTATGCGGCGGCATGAGCCATCACGGCTTATGGTGCGGAGCTTGCGATGCAGCCCTGCCCTACCTCGATGCCGCGCATTGCCCGGTCTGCGCCCTGCCTACGCCGCAGGGTGGAATATGCGGCCATTGTCTTAAAAAACCGCCGCTATTTACTCGCACCCTCGCGGTCTTCGGCTATCGCTTTCCGCTCGACAGATTGATTCAGGCGATGAAATACCAGGAACAGCTCGCCCTGGCGCAACTATTTTCCGAGAAGCTCATCCTGCGAATAAGCCCGGCCAGACTGCCGGACTATGTCATCCCGATGCCGCTACACCCCGACAAGCTGAAACGGCGCGGATTCAATCAGGCGCTGCTGATTGCCGCCAGACTGTCCCGTTCGCTTGAGCGCCCGCTGCTGGCACAGGCATGCCAGCGGCTGCGCGACACGCCATCCCAATCCTCCTTATCCTGGGAAGAACGCAATAAAAATGTGCGTGGCGCGTTCCGCTGCGACGTGGATCTATCCGGCAAACACGTCGCGCTGGTGGATGACGTATTGACCACCGGTGCCAGCCTCAATGCGCTTGCCGATGCCGTTCAAAAGCGCGGCGCAGCCGAAATCAGCGCCTGGGTCGTGGCCCGGACATTGCCACACAGCTGAACCCGACTAAAATCAAACCGGCACAGATCAGCTTAAAGCCTGCGGGCGTAACCATGCCGTTTTCAAGTGTTCTCCCCACACAGGCTGATACAGTTTTTACCTGCACGCTTGGCCTGGTACATAGCCATGTCGGCACGGCTAATCAGCGCCTGTGCCTCCGTCCCGTTTTCGGGATACAGGCTGATGCCTATACTGCCCGAAATCGCGAGGCTCTTTCCGTCAAGACAGAAAGGCAAGGCAAGTTCCGCAATAGTTTTTTCGGCAACCGATCTTGCATCGCCCGCATCGGCAATCTCGCTCAGCAACACCACAAACTCATCGCCACCCAGCCGCGCGAGTGTGTCATCCTGGCGTATGCAGCGAGCCATTCTTTGCGCAGCGGCTATGAGCACCGCATCGCCCACATCGTGACCCAGGGTATCGTTGATTTCCTTGAAATGGTCGAGGTCGATAAACAGCAGCGCAACTCGCCGTTGGTAACGCCTGGCCTGCACCAGGGCGTGCTCGATGCAATCCACCAATCGCCGCCGGTTGGGCAAGCCGGTGAGCGTGTCATGGTAGGCAAGATGCGCATGCTCCTCGGCCAGTTTCTTGTCCGTGATATCGCGAGCGACGCTGAGGAAAAATTTTTCCCCGCCGGACTCAAGGAGACGCGCATTGATTTCTATCGGCAACACCGACCCATCCTTGCGCAAATGAACGGTCTCAAAGATCGCCGCGCCGCGCAGCAACAGTTCATCAAAACGCGGCTGAAGTGAAACGACCTCTTCCAGATTTTTCAAAACGCGCACATTCATCCCCAGCATTTCCTGTGACGTGTAGCCGCGCGCCTGACAGGCTGTCTGGTTGACGTAGCAAATATCACCTTTCCGGTTGAGCAAAAACACCGAATCGTTCACGTTATCCAGCAGCATGGCTTTTATGCGCAGCTCTTCCTCGACGCGTTTGCGTGCGGTGATATCGCGCAGGAACGCAAAAAAACATCCGCCATTGCTTGCCACAAAATTGGTGCTGACCTCCACATCGATAATGCTTCCATCCTTGCATCGGTGCCGCGTCTCGAAGCGATCACTGCCGCATTCGATGATCTGTTGAATATGGCGTGCCGTTTCCTCCGGCGTTTCCGACATTTCCAGATCGCGGATGTGCATGGACAATATTTCCTCGCGCGTATACCCCAACAGTTCGCAGGCGGCGTCATTCACATCCCTCAAGTAGCCTTGCGCATCCAACAGCCAGAACCCGTCCAATGCTGTCCGCACTATGCTCTTGAAACGCTCTGCCTCGTTTTCGCGCAACTTCTGTGCCAGGCACTGCTTCTCCACCATAATGGAGACCTGCTCTGCAATCTGTATGAAAATTCGTTGATGGATATCCTGATAGGCATTCTTTTCGCGACTGGTAAAAAACAGAACACCGATACGTTTACCATCTATGGAAAGCGGGCAAGTGAAATTGGAACGCATGCCTTCTGCGACTATCAAACGCGTGGCGTGAGAGTCAGGATGCTGTTCAAGGTAGGCGGCCAAGTCATTCAAAATACGCGGCTGGCCGGTCATGATGACTTGCTGCAAGCTGCTATTTTCAATGTTGGCAGAATGGCCGCGTTTTAACTGAACCTCATCGGCATCGGAACGCAGCCAGTATATGCTGAGCGTTTGCTGATCTTCGCTCAACAAGGCCAGCGCCATGCGGTTATAGGGAATGATGGAATGAAAGCGGTCATAGATGCGATCCATGACATCATCCACCAGCAAGCCGGATGCTACCTCATGCATGATGCCCTGAAGCAGCGTGCTCTCATCACAGCGTTGTTTGAGTATCGAAGCGAGTTTGCGCAACTCCACCCATAACGGGTCAGATTCGGCCTCTGCCGGTAAGACAAGTGAAAAATCCCCGTGCTGCATGGCGCAGATAGCCGCCCTATATTGAACACCCTCACTATCGCCGGCATGATCTGCCGAAGGCATCGCGATTTCCATCTAAAGTCTCCCGCTCATTTAATTCAATTGACCTTTAAGTGAGACACTCAAATCCAGACAGGCTGATGCAAGCAGGCGAAACAGGTATCATCCCTGCACCGCAACGACAACATCTGGCGCTATAACCGCCGCAGCCGGTTCAGGATAGTACGCCAAAACATTGATCCGCGACCGACTGTTATTACACGACGAGGCTCAGCCTATGTTTCATGTCATTCTTTACCAGCCTGAAATCCCGCCCAACACCGGTAACATCATCCGGCTGTGCGCCAACACGGGCTGCCAGTTACATCTGATCAAGCCACTCGGCTTTACGCTCGAAGACAAGCAACTGATACGTGCAGGACTGGACTATCACGAATTTGCCAGGCTGCGTGTCCACGCCACACTGGAAGATTGCTTGTCGGCCTTCGATCCCGCACGCGTGTTCGCGCTTACCACCAAAGGCTCGCAGCCCTTCCATGAGATCAGCTATCGGGCGGGTGACGCGTTTCTGTTCGGGCCGGAGAGTCGCGGTCTGCCCGCTGACGTACTCAGCCAGTTCAAGGCTGAACAGCGCGTGCGCCTGCCCATGTTGCCCGATAACCGCAGCCTGAATTTATCCAACACGGTAGCCGTAGCGGTATATGAGGCGTGGAGGCAAACGGGGTTTGAGGGCATGCTGATTTCGGGTGATTGCTAAAAGCGCGTTTTCCAGTATGCTTAAAGCCGTAATTTATTGACTGTCAGCCTGACATAACACCACAACCGACCGCTTTTAAAAGGCAAAAATGAATACCGAAAACTTATCGAAAGAACAGCAGGTCTTGTACTTGATGCGCAAAATCCTGGCCAACGTGGTCAAGGACACCACAACCAGGCCTGGCATGCCCCATCCGCTATCGGACAACACGATACAGGAGATACGGGAATGCTTCGGTCTGATCTCGGATCGCGAAGCCGAACTCGCTGCACAGTTGGGGCAAAGCAGAAACGAAAAACCGTACTATGCGGATCAGCCGCAAAAAACCAATGTCATCAAATTGCACCTGGACAAATCCACAGACTGACTCTTGCGGCTTCACTCAGGACGGCCCCGTTGAAACACGGGCCGCCTGCGAGGTCATTTATCCGCTATCCAGCCCTGCGCTCAGGCCGCCAACCTGGCACCGCGTTTCCAGAGGAAGTAGAGCAGCGGAATCACCAGCAGCGTCAGTGCGGTAGATGCAAAAGTACCAAAAATCAGCGACACAGCCAGACCACCGAAAACCGGATCGGTCACCATGATGGCAGAGCCCAGTATAATGGCCAGCGCCGTCAGCAATATGGGCCTGAAGCGGATCGCGCCCGCTTCGATAACCGCATCTGAAACGCTGTAACCGCGTGCTTCATATTCGATAATGAAATCGATCAGCAGCAGGGAGTTCCTCACCACGATACCCGCAAGCGCAATAACGCCTATCATCGATGTTGCCGTAAATGCCTGATTCATCAGCCAATGCCCGGGAAAAACGCCCACCAGCGTCAGTGGAATCGCACCCATCACGATCATCGGAATCACAAAGGATTTGTAATACCCGACCAGCACCAGATAAATCAGTACCAGCGCAACGATAAAGGCACTGCCCAGATCGCGAAACACATCCAGCGTCAGGCGCATTTCACCGCCCCACAGTATCTGGTAATCCTTCATATCCTTGGGCTGAGCGTCGTTAAAACCCAGGTTCGCCGTCGTAAAATGCTCACCCGCCATACTCTTGTTGTCGAGCATCTTGTCGAGCGCCAGCACCGCGTAAACCGGGCTGGAGCGAATCAATTCACCCCCGACCATCACCACCGGGTGCTGATCCCGATCATAAACAGGCTTGGCCGCGACGACAGGGCGCAGCGTGGCGATGGAGGACAAGGGTACTTGCTGCCCCATGGCATTAACCACCGAAAGCGAGAGTATTTGCCCCGGCGACTGCCGTTCGGCGCGTGCAAGCCGTACGGTCATATTGATCGGCTCCCTGGCTTCTTCGACATGCAGCGTACCGAGAGAGAACCCGCTGACATAGTCGTGTAACAATTTGGCCACCTGAGCAGGCGCAATCCCTGCCAGAGCCGCCTTCTCGGCATCGACGTGAATCTCATAGCTATCCACCGAGGCCGTCACGGAATCGTCGACGTTGATCATGCCGTAAACTGACTTGAATGCACCGCCTACTTCCGATGCCGCCTCCCGCAATACGTTGTAGTCGGGGCCATACAACTCTGCCAGGACCTGCGATTGCACCGGCGGGCCGGGCGGGGTCTCGTAAAGCTTGATCTTCGCCTCCGGGTAGCGTTTCCTCAGTGGCATGAAAGCGCCATCCAGGCTGGAGACTATCTCGTGCGAACTTTCCGAACGTGCATGCTTGTCCAGCAGATTGACGCGTATCTGCGCCAGATTCGTCCCGCGTTTTAGAATGTCACCGCGCACCAATGCCGCAAAATCAACCGTGGCGGCAACCCCGAGAAAGGTCTGGTAATCGACCACATGCTCGGTATGCGCGAGCACATCACCCACAGCGCGGGCGACTTCATCCGTGCGTGCCTGTGCAGTGCCCGCAGGGGTGTTGATTTCCAGCAGGAAAGTATTGGTATTGTCGTTCGGCAGCATTTTCAGTTCCACGCCCAGTGGACTGAGCGCGCCGTTCAGACCCGAGGGGCGGATAAACTGCCATACCGGCTGCAGCATGGCCATCGCAAGCAGGACCACCACCACCAGAAATAGCCAGTTGCGGCGACTCCCGTTGTTGAGAAACGGCGTAATCACGCTGACATAGGCGCGATGCAGCGGGTCCTGCGGTCGCGCAGCCCGCTCTTCCAGCGTCGGCGTGCTTTCCAGTTCCGCCAGCGCCTTCCCCTTGAGCATGCGATAAGCGGCCCATGGCACTACCATGTATGCGATCAGCAATGAGGCTATCATCGCCACCGGCACGTTAAACGGGATAGGCTGCATGAAAGGCCCCATCATGCCGGTGACGAAAGCCATCGGTATAAAAGCCAGAATGACGGCAATCGTCGCCACATTGGTCGGGTTGCCGATTTCGTTGGTGGCGAGCACCAGCGCCTGCTTGAAATTTGCCGCGCCGCCGTGATGCAGATGGCGATGAATATTTTCCACCACCACGATGGCCGCATCCACCAGCAAGCCCAGCGACAGGATCAAGGCAAACAACGTGATCCGGTTCATGGTCTGGCCTGCCAGCATCCCCACGGTCAGTACCACAAAAAGAATCAGCGGCACCGTCAGCGTCACAATGGCGGCTTCGCGCCAGCCCAGAAAAAACAGCAGCACAACAACAACAGAAAAGATGGCGATGCCCAGATGCTCGACCAGTGTATTCACCGCATCGTTCGCCTTGGCACCATCGTCGCGCGTCACGGTTACGCTGACGCCTTCCGGAATAGCTGCACGCTTAAGTGTTTCGAGTTTTTCGAGCACCAGATCGGCGACCACCACGGCATTGGTACCGGCTTTTTTCGCTATCGCGATGGTCACGGCCGGCGCCTCTCCCTTGAAAGCAGGCAGCGTAGCCGCCGGTCCGAATGCAAAATGTGACGACGCCTCCACTTCCGCCGGGCCGTCCACGATACGCGCAACATCCTTGAGAAACACCGGGCGGCCATTAGGTGCGCCAAGCACGATATCGCCCACCTCGCGTGCACTGGTGAGAAAACCGTTGAAGCGCAACGGTGTGTTTTTATTGTTATTGACCAACTCTCCTGCCGGCAGCGAGATATTGGTGGCATTCAACATTCGATCCACCTGATCGAGAGTCAGGCCGGTAGCGGCCAGTTTCTGCGGATCTATGGAAATACTGATGGCGCGAGGACTGCCGCCGACTATTTCGGTAAAGGAAACGCCTGGAATATTGCGCAACTGTTCCAGCACGCGCAGTGCGACATAACGCAACTCGTGGTCACTTTGCCCGGTTGACGCCAGAGTCAGCGTCATGATCGGCACGTCGTCCACGTTGATGGGCTTGACGATGGGCTGCATCGCACCCGCCGGCATGCGATCCATGTTCTGCATCAACTGGTTATAAAGTTTGACCAGGCTTTTTTCCTGATCTTCGCCGACATCGAACTGAACCGTCACTACGCCGAAGTCATTCGCAGCAAAACCAAAGGTATGCTTGACGCCCGCCTGAGCATTCATGATGGCCTCAAGCGGCTTGACGATCATGTTTTGCACTTCATCTGCGGTGGCGCCCGGCTTGGCAACGATGATATTGGCTGCCGGCACGACGATCTGCGGATTGTACTCACGCGGCGTCACCATCATCGCCACCAGGCCAACCAGTGTGATGGCCAGCATGATCATTGCGGTAATTTTCGATGACAGGAAGGTCTTTGCCAGGCGCCCGGCAATGTTCATCGGCTGGTTCGTTTCGCTCATGGTGCTTTGCTTCCGGTCAATTGCACAAGATCACCCGAGCTGAGTTTGTCGGCATTGCCGACCACGACTTTCTCACCCGGATTGAGCCCGGCCGAAATTTCGACGGAGCCATCCCTGTCCTCCCCGGTTCTTACCATGCGGTAACGCGCGGCCCCCTGCCCGTCAACCACGAAGACACCCGTGATGCCTGCGCGTTGCAAGATTGCGGATTTCGGCACGCTGATACCTTGCCCTGCGCCCACGTTAAATCGCACGCGCGCGAAGGCGCCGCTGGTCAGCCCCTTGGCATCAGGCAAATCCAGCTTAACCAGATGGGTATGCGACAGGGCATCCGCCGCAGGAACCAGCCGCACGATTTTCCCCTCCAGCGCTTGCCCGGAAATTTCAACCAGCGCACTATCCCCCAACTTGAGCAGCAGATAGGTTTCGTTGCTGACCGATGTCTGAACCACCAGCCTGCCCGGGTTTTCCAACACCAGCACCGGCCGGCCTGGTGCGGCCAGATCACCCGCTGAGGCCATCTTTTGCGTCACTACGCCGGCTATGGGCGCGCGCACTTCGGCATAACGCAATTGCGACTCCGCCATGTCCAAACCTGCGCGCGCTGCGCGCGCCTGACTCTGCGCGATGCTGTATTGCAATTTCATCTTGTCGTACTGCAACTTCGGAACAGATTCTTCCTTGTACAGATTTGAAAAACGCTCAAAATCGGACTTGGCGTCGCCCAGCGCAGCTTCTGCCTGAGCATGACCGGCGCGCGCCTGAACCACCTGCCCCTGAATATCAGACGGATCAATGGTAAACAACAACTGCCCTGCTTTTACCGCATCCCCTTCATGCACCTGAATGTCGCGTATATAACCCATGAGCCGTGAGGCAACCTGTACCTGCTGTTCAGAAATGACCGATCCCGGCGTCGCATCAAACACCGGCATTGCCGTCAAATTCACCGTCAATATCTGTGCCTCCACTGTCCGCGCCTTTACTTCAGCGGCCTGATCGTGAGGCTGACATGCTGACAATAAAACAAGCAAGATGAGCGCCAGCTTTCCCATGGAACGGTGTTGCACATTCATCGCTTCTCTCCCTGATCCCGTGTTAATCATAATTGATCACCATTGAGTTTTCCCACCGCAAGACGCAACGCAGAGCGCTGCACGGTCAACTGGTATTTTGCGGCCACTTCATCGGCACGCGCCTTGTCGAGCTGCGCTTGCGCAGCCAGCACTTCGACCATGGTCGTGACGCCATTCGCATAACGCTTTGCAACCAGGCGCTGCGCCTCCTCGGCCTGCGCCACGGCGGCAACCCGCACATTGACCCGTGACTCGGCCTCGGCAGCGCCTCGCCATGCATCGATCACTTGAAAGCGCACGCCTTCTTCAGCCTGTTTAAGGCGCACCTGCAACACGCTGCGCGATGCTTCTGCGCGTCCCACGGCACCCTTGGTGACACCGAAATCCAGTAACTGCCAGGAAAGCACACCCGCCACTGTGTAGGAAGAAGCCGCTTGCTGCAGTGTCGGGGCGTTCCAGTCCTGCCGTACCATCGCATTGAAATGCGGGTAATACTCCGCACGCGCCACCTTCACCCCGGCACTGGCCGCTTCCAGCTGATTGCGCAGTGCCATGACGCCCGGGTTGCTTGTAAGCGCTTCGGCCTGCAGCCCGGCAACCTCGCCGTTCAACGCGGCCGGCGTAAAATCAGCGCCTATTTCAAGTGGCGCATCCAGTGACAGACCCAGCAGCAAATGCAACTGGTCAACTGCGGCAGCCTCCGCGCGACTGGCTTCTTCAAATTTGAGTTTGATATCGGCGAGATTAACCTGTGCGAATAACAGATCGCTACGCACAACCACGCCCTCGCGCAACAGATTTTGCGTGGTCTTGACATAGGCCTCGGCGGCCGCCTGTGCCTGTTTCGCAACATTGACGTAGGCTCTTGCCGTATGCACACCCTGATAGGCCTGGATTACATGAAAGATGACTTGCTGGCGCGCAGCCAGATCGCCTTCACGGGCCGCCTTGACGTAAGCATGAGCCTGATCGACATAAGCTGAGATCATCCCGCCGTTGTACAGGGGAATTTGTAATTCCAGCCGGGAATTGTAGTTGGTCACCGCGCCGGGATAATTCAAATTGACGGGCGCAACGGAAAGCGCGCCGGGCGCGGCAGGATTAAACTGGCCCGCACCAAAATCGTTGAATGTCGCGTTGCGCTGTGAGAGCTTGAGGCCGAACGCATTCAGCGCGTCATTGGTGCGCGTCGCCGTCACAGAAGCCGTCAGCTTGGGCCAGTGTTGGCCGCGTGCCTGACCTAATGCGGCTTCCGCCTGCGCAAGCTGAGACTGGCTCGCCAGAATATCGGGATTCTGATTGAGTGCGATGCTGACGCATTGTTGCAAATCCGCGCCCTGGGCAGTCCCCATCATTGCCCACAAAAAAGCCGCGCCCGCCAGCCTGATCCATTGCGTCATATTCAACAAAGCCATCCTTCACCCCCATTCGTAGTCCAATTCGCAACCCAACGAATTACTCGGCTATTATATTAGCTTTTTCTAATATTGCAACACCTCATTTATTTCCGCAAGTTACCCAACCTGGTGCACGGGCGGCATCCTGAATCCCGCTATGACTGACTGAATTCCAGACTCGCCGTGCGGTTCAACAGCGTGGCTACCATCTCGGCAGCGGGAATATGCTCGTAAAGAACACGGTAAACGGCATCGCTGATAGGCATATCCACACCCAGACGCTGCGCAAGCTGGTGCACTTCACGTACGGCATACACGCCTTCGGCGACATGCCCAAGCTGGAGCAAAATCTCGTCCAGCCCTTGCTGTTGCGCCAACAGCAAGCCTACCCGCCGGTTACGTGACAAATCGCCGGTACAGGTCAGAATCAAATCGCCCGCACCCGACAAACCGCCCAAGGTTTCCTGATGCCCGCCCAGCTTCAAACCCAGCCGGGTGATTTCTGCCAGGCCACGGGTGATCAAGGCAGCACGGGCGTTGTTGCCCAACTTCATGCCATCACAGACACCCGCAGCGATCGCCATCACGTTTTTGACTGCGCCACCGACTTCTACGCCAACCACATCATTGCTGGCGTATACCCGCAAACGGGAATGATGCAGCGCGTGCGCAATGCGCTGCGCAAAGGCCTCGTCACTGGCCGCCAGCACCAGCGCGGTAGGCAAACCCTGCGCCACTTCCAGAGCAAAACTGGGGCCGGATAACACGCCGCATTGAAACCCGTGCGGCAACACTTGCCCGGCAATTTGATGCGGCAGCAACGCTGTTCCCGCCTCGAATCCCTTGCATAGCCACACCACACTACATGCGGATACGCAAAGCCCGGACTGTACGATGGTGTGCAAAGTGCTGCGAAACGCCGCAGTAGGTACGGCGACGACCAGCAAGTCCGCCCCCGTCAAGGCGGCGGGAAAATCTGCGCTCAAGAGCAGATTGTCAGGCAACGTCACGCTAGGCAAATAACGCTGATTGCAGCGCCGGGCACGCATGGCCGCAAGCTGTTCGGCATCACGCGCCCACAAGGTAACACGATGCCGCGCAGCTAGGCTGACGGCTAAAGCTGTTCCCCAGGCACCTGCGCCGATAATGGTAATGTTCATAATTCAGACGCAAGATGCAAGGCACAAGGGCGGCTTGCTGAACCTTGAGCCTTGAACTTATTCATTCGCCCCACACCTCGGTGCTGCGTACAAAGCCCGCCTCACCCTCCTTGTGGCGCACATTTATCCAGCCCGTGCCCGTTGCGCCCAGCAACTCCAGAGCCACTTGCTGACGCACCTGAAACAGGCGCGACGCACCAAAATCGGGGGCTGAGCGCACATCAAGCAGCGGAACCACTGCAAAAACATATTTCTTGTTACTCAGCACGCGTTTTTCCAGCCAGTATAATGCGCCAGACCGGTCTCGCACTTTGACCCACACATCCAAACTGACAACCTGCTCAAAAGGCATGTAACGATTCACAACAAATAATTTGTTGGCCTTGAGCGAAGGTGCATCGTAGAGAATCGCGCTGCTTTCCCCGACTGAGACATAATCCACCGCATGCGCCGTCACAGCACAAAACAGCGTGCACAGTAAGGCAAGATGCGATGGGCTTAACAGTTGCCTTAACGTGAAACTCGCGCAGCGACGAACCGTACCCCTCGCCCTTTGGGAGAGGGGGAACGGGGTTGAGGGAACGGGCATGGCGGGTTTCATTATCAAGGGGTGGACTTTTCCATGCCCGTTAGTGGGTAGTCACACCGACTGTCTCAGCCTGTTGCGCCTGCTGTTGCTGATACAGCACCTCAAAGTTGATCGGATTCAACATCACGGGTGCAAAACCCGCGCGCACCGCCACATCGGAAACGACTTCACGCAAATAAGGGAACAAAATATTCGGGCACATCACCGCCAGAACAGGCTCCATTTCATCCTCAGGCAAATTGCGTAAAGTGAATATACCGGCCTCTTTAGCCTCGATCAGAAACATCACCTTCTCACCCAGTCTGGCCGTAACGGTTGCCGTCACGGTTACTTCATACACGCCGTCATCAATGGATGCTGCCGAAGTGTGCAATTGCACATCTATTTGCGGGCTCTCGCGTTCCAGAAATATCTGGGGTGCGTGCGGGATTTCAAGAGACAAATCCTTCACGTAGATTTTGTCCATATTGAACATGGGTTGGGTATTTTCCTGCGCAGTTTCGGTCATGTTTTATCCTTGTTAAAAATTATTCAAGCAAGAGTGCTTTTAATTCACCGGCCTGATCCAATTCGGCCAGATCATCATAGCCGCCGACGTGATGCCCGTTGATAAAAATTTGCGGTACCGTGCGCCGTCCGGTTTTCTCCACCATGGCGATGCGCGATTCAGGCTGCAAATCCACCCGTATCTTTTCGATTTCAGTGACCCCTCTGCGCTGCAATAACTGCTCGGCGCGGATGCAGTAGGGGCATACTTCGGTGGTGTACATGACGATTTTAGCCATTATTTTTGTACCGGCAAATTGGCTTTTTGCCATGCCATCATGCCGCCAGTCAGATTATAAGCCTGAGTAAAGCCCTGTTTGGACAGGTTCACACAAGCCGAACCCGAACGGTTGCTGCTCCGGCAAACAACCACGATAGGCTTATCCTTGTATTTTTCCAGCTCACCGATACGTTCCTTGAGCTTGCCGAGCGGGATCAGATGCGCGTTCAACAGATGTCCGGCTTTGTATTCTTCCGGTTCACGCACATCCAGCACGAAGGCATCCTTGTGATTGATGAGTTGCAAGGCTGCATTGGCGTCAACGTCCTTGATCCCGCGAACGCGATTGCCGAACATGGACCACACCAGCATTGCGCTGCTCATCAGCGCAATGGAAATGGGTAATAAGTTTTCAATTATAAACTGCACGTAGATACTCCTGTTCTTTCTGGAGGGCGAATTCTAGCAGAGCAGAAAAATGTTCGGGGTCTTTCTCGGCCAACCGGGCTAACTGTTCGCGATTTTCTGCATTCCCCGGGTAAGACCAGATGGCCTGTTCCCATATCAGTTGCGCCTGTGCCTGCTGACCATTTTGCGCCAATAAAAGCGCTTGCCGATAAACGACCGAGGCAATCGGCATAAATCGCATCACTCTGGCATTCATCGCCAGTTTTTGCCTGAGACCGACTTTATTCACCTCATGGTGCGAACTCATGAACAATTCGCCATAGGGTGACAACAACACACCACGGCGTACCGCAATCAGCCCGCCGCGTATCTGTTGTACATCTGTCGCGACATTTCCGGAAGCAGGACGTATCGCCAGCGTATCTTTCAGTTGCTGATAACCGACGCGCAACTGGAGCAGCGAGAACAAACCCAGCAACAACATGACTGCCAGCGACGCGCGTCCCACGCCACGCCACGCCATCCGATAACGTGTCTCGTCAAGCACACCCAGCAAAATCGCTGCGACCGCCATGAAATAGGCATACCACAAGGGATATTCGAGCAGACTGTGTATGGCCAGCACGCCCAGCACGGCATACCCCCACCAGTGCGCGGCAGTCAACGAGGCGTGACGCAAGCCGTTGAGCCATACACCCAGCGCGGCAAACAACACCAACAAACCGGCGATACCCGCTTCCGCAGCCAATTGAAAAATCAGGTTATGTGCATTGTTGTACAAGCCGTTGATATGCGTGCGCTGCAGCCACGGCCCCAGCTGAAAATGCTGCCAGGCGAATTGGCCAAATCCTGCACCCAGCCACGGCGACTGTTTGAACATCAGCCATGTCTCTTGCCACAAATACAAGCGGACACCGCCGGACGTGCTATCACCGAACATGCGCTGCATGATGTTGTAATTATTGCCCGCCCCTTGCATGAAAGACAGCTGCACGAGACCATGCATCACGGCAAAACCCGCCAGCAACAGCAGAGCGTAACGCAACAACGGGCGCAGTTCAGGCCTGCCCCGCCCTGCCCACGCTGCCAGCACGGTTACCATGACCAGATACAACCAGCCACTACGCGACCCGCTTAGCGTCAGCACCAGCAACAAGGGCGCGGCCAGCACCGCCACATAGCCTGCGTGTAATTTTCGCTGCTGGAACAACAATCCCAGCGAAATCAGACCCAACGCGATGTAATTGGCAAAATGATTGGGCTGTGCCAGATTGCCGTACACACCGGAGGCAACCTTCACCACCACCACCTGGTCGAGCAGCGTATGCCAGCGATAGTGCTGCAGCACGCCGATCAACGCACTCAACTCCGCACCTATCAACAAACAAATCGCCAGCACCATGGCAACCTTATCGATACCCAGACAATCACGCAGCCTGGCGCCGAGCATCATCAGCAATACGGCGAACAACAGATACAGCATGTAGAGCAATCCCTGCCCAACGTAGGCGATCATGCCCAGGGTCATTTGCAGCAATGCCACGGCAATCAGTGCGACGGGCAGCTGCACAATGCGCGGGATTGCTGCCTGCTGCCGCCCCTCTCGAGCCAGCAGCAGCATAACAGCCAGCACGCCGAGCAGTGCGCTCCACCACTCCTGATCAAACGTAGTCAGCGGATAGCGATGACGAAAATGCAGAAAAGGAAAAACCCACATCAGTCCGACCAGGGCCAGACTAATGTGGGTTAATTTAATTCGTTGCAGCCTGTCAATCAACGATCAACTCGCGCAGCGCACAGGCACGTTAGCAAGAACCGCCCTTGACCCCAAGTTTTGCGAGGATGTTGTTCAATGGGCAAAAATTGGTAAAGCCGCTCTGAAACAAATTCAATCCAACAAAGGCGGTAAGCAACAGGAAGTAATTGCTTACAAATACCGGGCTGGCTTCCACTCCCAGCGCAAGTGACAACAAGATAAAACTACCAGCTACTATGTGTACGATGCGATCTGCGGTCATGATTCAAAGCTCCTGATTATTAATTTGATAAGTGTATTTTGTGCCGTGTGGCCCAATCAAAGACGGGATCGCCTGACCGAATAAAACCGGTCAGAAGTATCACTCAAGTCTGGCTTTCTCGCCTATATTTGCAATCCATCATTATAATCATATACTTATATTCTATATAAATCAACAATTACACCGAGCAAAAAACCTCACGCATCATGGTCACCTGCTTGAGTGTGCGCAAATCACCAATACGGTAATACACCTTATTCGCATCCTTACGGGTAGCCAACACGCCTTTGTCTCTTAAAATCGCCAAATGCTGGGAAATATTGCTCTGCGAGGTGCCGACTTGTTCGACAATATCCTGCACACTGACTTCCTGATCGCCCAGCACACACAAGATTTTCAATCTCAACGGGTGCGCAATGGCCTTGATCGCCTGCGATGCCTGCTGGATATCTTCTTCCTTGTCTATTAATCTGCTCGTCATGCTTTCTCCTTATAACAACCGCACGCCTTACCCAGGCCAATTCGGTTAAAATACACCGTTCTTAAATTAACAATAGCTTATATCTTACATCAATGAATGCTACTCCTGTCTTGCTGCTTATTATGGACGGCTTCGGCTACCGCGAAGAAGCTGATTCCAATGCCATTTTAGCCGCACATAAACCCAACTGGGACGCGCTCTGGCGCGACTATCCGCACACCCTGATCAACGCCTCTGAAAAATTTGTCGGCCTGCCAGCCAATCAGATGGGCAACTCCGAAGTGGGGCACCTCAATATCGGGGCCGGGCGCGTGGTTTATCAGGATTTGAGCCGTGTCGATGTGGACATCGAAGAGGGCAGCTTTTTTAACAACCCGGCTTTACGCAAACCCATCGAAATCGCCAAGCAAAACAACAGTGCGCTGCACATCATGGGCCTGCTCTCTGCCGGCGGCGTCCACAGCCATGAGAACCACATCTTCGCCATGCTGGAAATGGCTGCGCGCAACGGCTTGAAAAAGGTTTATCTGCATGCCTTCCTCGATGGTCGCGACACGCCACCCAGGAGTGCAGCGCAATCTCTGAGCGCTTTACAACAAAAATGCACCGCACTGGGCGTAGGAAAAATCGCCAGTCTGGTCGGCCGCTTCTATGCGATGGATAGGGACAATCGCTGGGAACGCGTACAGCCAGCTTATGAACTACTGACACAAGGGATAGCCGAATATTCGGCAAGCGATGCCCTAACCGCTCTGGAGGCCGCTTATGCGCGTGGCGAATCCGATGAGTTCGTCAAGCCCACCTGTATTAAATGCGGCGACGAACCCGCCATTTCGATGCACGACGGCGATGCTGTGGTATTCATGAATTTCCGTGCCGATCGCGCCCGTGAAATAACCCGTGCACTGACCGACGAAATGTTCGACGATTTCAGCCGCGCATACCGTCCCAAATTTGCCAGCTTCGTCACGCT
Organism: Gallionella sp.; assembly: GCA_030645775.1. Lineage (GTDB taxonomy): Bacteria > Pseudomonadota > Gammaproteobacteria > Burkholderiales > Gallionellaceae > Gallionella. The sequence continues at coordinate 17,595 of JAUSLX010000081.1, forward strand.
CAGCAACTACGGGGCAGAATTTACCTTGCCCTGCGCCTATTCGCCTGTAGCCATACACAACGATATCGGCGAGTACGTCTCCAATCTGGGGCTGAAACAGCTGCGCATCGCGGAAACAGAAAAATATGCACATGTCACCTACTTCTTCAGTGGCGGCAAAGAACAACCCTATCCCGGCGAAGACCGTATCCTAGTGCCCTCGCCGAAAATAGCCACCTACGACCTGCAGCCTGAAATGAGTGCATACACCGTGACCGACAAACTGGAAGCAGCCATTCTGTCCCGGAAATATGCGATCATTATCTGTAATTACGCCAATGGCGATATGGTAGGCCACAGCGGCAACATGGCCGCTGCAATAAAAGCCATCGAAACGCTGGACGTGTGCATCGGTCGCGTGGTCAAAGCGATGCAATCCATAGGCGGCGAAGTCATCCTTACAGCCGATCACGGCAACGCCGAACAGATGCAGGATAACATCACACAGCAGGCACACACCGCGCACACGCTCAATCCGGTACCCTTCCTGTATGTCGGGCGCCCCGCCCAACTTGCTGACACGGGCTCATTGCGTGACATTGCACCCAGCTTGCTGTCCATGATGGGTCTGTCACAACCTGAGGAAATGACGGGGCACAGCCTGATCCGCTTAAAGTGAATTTTTTCAAACCATTTCTGTTGCTGGTGTTGTGCAGCCTGATGCTGGCAGGCCGGGCCTCGGCCAGCCAGCAGGAAGAACTTGAGAACCTGCGTCGTCATATCGCCGCAATGCAAAGTGAAATTGAAAAAACCCGCGAATCCAAGTCCGAGGCGGCTGACGCGCTGCGCGCATCCGAGCGGGCGATTAGCGACAGCAATCGCAAACTGGCCGAACTGGCCGCGCAACAACATGAAGTCGGTTTCAGGCTACACGCACTGCAAGGACAACAACAACAATTAAATCAGGATTTGTCTCGCCAACAGGCTTTGCTGTCCAAGTTGCTGTACCAGCAATATCTGGGCGGCAAACATGAATATCTTAAACTCATGCTGGATAACCAGGATCCGAACAAAGTTGCACGCGACTTGCAATATTTTCAGTATATCGCCCGCAACCGTGCCATCTGGCTTGAAAGCTTACGCGACACTCTCAGCGAGCTGAATGATATTAGCCTGGAAGTGCAGTCACAAAACAGCACGCTGGAAAAATTACGCGCAGAGCAAGCACAGCAAAAGCAAAAACTACAACAGGACCAGCTTGAGCGCAAACAGGTATTGGGGCAGTTTTCCAAGCAACTCACCCAGCAGCGACGCGAAATCAAGCACCTGCAACGTGACGAAAACCGGCTGGTAAAACTGGTCGAAAAAATCGCTGAAATGCTCGCACAACCCAAAAAGAAATCCTTATTCCGCAACGACAATCTGCCCGACAACCGTTTTGACGGGGAGCCATTTGCACAGCTTCAAGGTAAACTGGCTCTGCCGGTAAAAGGTGACATTACCAACCAATTCGGCACAAAACGCCCTGACAGCACGGTAATCTGGAAAGGATTATTCATCAGGACGACCAGTGGTCAGACTGTCAAAGCCGTTGCTGCCGGGCGGGTAGTCTTCGCAGACTGGCTGCGCGGCTTTGGCAATCTGCTCATCGTTGATCACGGCAATGCTTATATGAGCTTGTACGGCAACAATGAAACGTTGTACAAACAAGTGGGTGATGAACTTCGCGGTGGAGACACTATCGCCAGCGTCGGCAACAGCGGCGGCAATATTGATTACGGTTTATACTTTGAACTGCGCCACAAGAGTCAACCGCTCGACCCACTCAAATGGCTGGCTAAAAAATAACTAGGGATTACTATGCGTCGTCTGGAAAAAGCGGGTCTGATAGGTTTAGGTTTGGTGGCTGGCATTTCGCTCAGCCTGCATTACTCGGCATTGGCTGACAAGGAAACACTTGTTACACCCTTGCCTATCGAGGAGTTGCGCGCTTTTACCGAAGTGTTCGGTCATATCAAGAGCAACTATGTTGAGCCTGTCTCTGACAAAAAACTCTTTACCGAAGCAATAAACGGCATGCTGAATGGCTTGGATCCCCATTCATCCTACCTGGATGCTGATGCTTTCAAAGACCTGCAGGTCGGCACTCAGGGCGAATTTGGCGGACTGGGCATAGAAGTTGGTATGGAAGATGGCCTGATAAAGGTGATTTCACCGATTGAAGACACACCAGCCTATCAGGCTGGCATCAAGAGCGGCGACCTGATTCTTAAGCTGGATGACTCGCTGGTCAAGGGCATGACCCTGAATGATGCTGTCAAGCGCATGCGTGGCAAGCCTGGCAGCAAAATAGTTTTAACTATCCTGCGCAAAAACGAAAATAAACCGCTCACCATCACCGTAGTGCGTGCCGTGATCAAGGTGCAGAGCGTAAAATCAAAGCTGATAGAACCTGGCTATGGTTTTGTCCGTGTCACACAATTCCAGGAACATACCGGTGAAAATCTGGCAGCAGCACTCGAAAAGCTGGTTAAGGACAACAAGGCGGACTTAAAGGGCATGGTTCTCGATTTGCGCAATGACCCTGGCGGCTTGCTGGATGGCGCCGTTGCAGTATCTGCTGCTTTTCTGGCCAGGGATGCCCTCGTTGTCTACACCGAGGGCCGTACCGAAGAAACCAAAATGCGTCTTACCGCCACGCCGGAATATTATTTACGGGGCAATAGCAAGAATGACTATATTCAAAGTATCCCTGCCTCAATCAAAAGCGTTCCCTTAGTTGTACTGGTAAATGGCGGCTCAGCCTCGGCCTCTGAAATTGTTGCCGGAGCTCTGCAAGATCACAAGCGCGCAGTCATCATGGGCACGCAAACATTCGGCAAAGGCTCGGTACAGACTGTTCTGCCGCTGGGCAACAACACAGCCATCAAACTTACTACAGCGCGTTATTACACCCCGGGAGGGCGCTCAATTCAGGCAAAGGGTATCGTGCCTGACATCTTGGTTGAAGATCCCTCCACAGCCGGGGCGGATAACACCTTCAGACTACGCGAAGCTGATCTGGAAAAACATTTAATTAATGACAAACAACCGGAAGATAAAGCTAATTCAGCAACCAAGTCCGAAACCACGCCCAAAATTAACGGCGATAACGATAAGCTAACCCCGGTAGAATTTGGCACCAAAAATGACTACCAGCTCAACCAGGCACTTAACCTGCTCAAAGGCATGCAAATATTACACGGCAAGTAAATCCTAGCCTATCCAGGAGAATGACATGATCAATCCCTTCGATTTGGAAAAAAAGCGCGAACTCCTGTTTGAGGCAGAACCTGCCGATCAGCTTAGCCACGCATTGGAGATATTGAGCGGCCTTCCCAATTTAAGTGCTGTTCGCGCGGCCAATGCCCATACACTTGAAATCCGCTATAACCTGCGTGACTACACGCTGGAAGGACTTGAGCACGCACTTGAACAAGAAGGCTTTCGTCTTGATCATAGTTTTCTGCATAACGTGGGGCGCAATATCATTTACTACTGTGAAGACACCACGCGTCACAACATGGAAATTCCAGACCATGTGACCAAGAAGAATGAAAAGGGGATTTTTGTTGAAAAGCATGGACAGCATCCACATAAAGAGCACGCCGGCACCCCGCCTGATTTGCGTGAGTACGAATAATTCTGCTTTTAAATATTTCACATGAACGACTCGCAACTCCAGCGCTACGGGCGGCATATTCTGCTTACCGAAATTGGCATTGAAGGACAGCAGCGTTTACTGAACGCCAAAGCATTAATAATTGGTCTTGGCGGCCTGGGCTCACCGGTCGCACTCTATTTGGCGGCCAGCGGTGTTGGACAAATAACCCTGTGCGATCATGACCATGTGGATTTAAGCAACCTGCAACGCCAGATTGCGCATCGTACATCCACTATTGGACAGTCCAAGGTAAATTCGGCCATGGCATCCATTCATGACATAAATCCCGAAGTCAGCTGTGTAACCCTGCCCTTGCGCGCCGATCCTGCCCAGCTTGATACACTTATTGCCCAGGCCGATGTGGTACTCGATTGCAGTGACAATTTCGCCACACGCTACGCCATCAACCGCGCTTGCCTGACGCACCATAAACCTCTGGTATCCGGCGCGGCCATCCTCTTTTCAGGACAGGCCAGCGTGTTTGATTTCCGGCAAGCAGAATCAGCCTGCTACAACTGTCTGTTCCCGGAGGACAGTGAATCCGAGGAACTGCGTTGTGCCACCACAGGAATCTTCGCGCCGTTAACTGGCATCATAGGCAGCATACAAGCGGCAGAAGCACTCAAGTTACTAATCGGCATTAATTCCGGCTTACACGGCAAGCTATTATCGATTGATGCGCTCGACATGAACATCAAGCAGAGCGCCTTGCTCAAAGACCCGCTCTGTACAGCCTGCGGCAAAGAATAACTCACGCATCTCTGGCGTCTCATCACCAAAGCAAAAAGCCCCACCGTTACCGGAGGGGCTTTTTGTTGTAAGGAGTCTGACGATGACCTACTTTCACATGGGTAATCCACACTATCATTGGCGCGGAGTCGTTTCACTGTCCTGTTCGGGATGGGAAGGAGTGGGACCAACTCGCTATGGTCGTCAGACAAACTGGTAAGCGGCTTGCGATGTTCGGCAAGTCACTGTGTTTGTCATTTACTGCCGCGCATTCTCAGCGTGGCAATAAATATTATCTGGAAGAAGTAAACCGGGTTGTTGATTGCACTGCGAATTACATATGTCGGCGCAATAAATTACGCCGCTACACGGGTCTGTAAACAGACCCTTAATGTTATAGGATCAAGCCTCACGAGCAATTAGTACTGGTTAGCTTAACGCATTACTGCGCTTCCACACCCAGCCTATCAACGTCATAGTCTCGAACGACTCTTTAGAAGGCTCAAGGCCTAAGGGAAATCTTATCTCAAGGCGAGTTTCCCGCTTAGATGCTTTCAGCGGTTATCTCTTCCAGATTTAGCTACCCGGCAATACC
>JAUSLX010000235.1 GCA_030645775.1 Gallionella sp.
CTAATAAATCCGTACACGCAAACAGCGTTGTTGTTGAATCGCTTGACTACGAAGGGCGCGGCATTGCGCATGCGGATGGCAAGGTTATTTTTATCGAAGGTGCGTTGACCGGCGAAGTCGTCAGCTACGCGTCCTACCGTAAGAAGCCTGCTTTCGAGCTGGCGCAAATGACCACGCTGCATCGCGCCGCCTCGATCCGGGTGGAGCCGAAGTGCGCGCATTATGGCGTGTGCGGCGGTTGCTCGATGCAGCATCTCGATACACGGGTGCAGGTTGCCGTGAAGCAGCGCATTCTGGAAGATAGTCTGGCGCGCATCGGAAAAGTGAAACCAGAAAATATCCTGCCGGCCATTTACGGACAGAGCTGGGGCTACCGCGAGCGCGCGCGCATTTCCGCCAGGTACGTGATCAAGAAGGAAAAAATGCTGGTGGGATTTCACGAGAAACGCAGCAGCTTCGTCGCCGACATGCAAAGCTGCGAAATTCTCGCACCCAAGATCGCCGGGCTGATACAGCCGCTCGCCACGCTGATAGCGGGACTGTCGATACGCGACAAGCTGCCGCAGATCGAAGTGGCGGTCGGTGAAAATGTCGATGCGCTGGTGTTGCGCGTGATGGCGCCGCCAACGGCGGACGATGAGGCTGCGTTGCGCACCTTCGCCGATGCGCATCACGTGCAGTTCTGGCTGCAATCGAAAGGGCCGGAAACCATTACGCCGTTTTATCCGCTGGATGCGCCTGCCTTGTCTTACAGTTTGCCGGAATTCGGCATCACCATGCCGTTTGCCCCCAGTGAATTCACTCAGGTGAACAGTGAGCTGAACCGGGTGATGATCAGCCGCGCCCTCCGTCTGCTCGCCCCGCAGGCCAATGAACGCATCGTCGATTTCTTCTGCGGCCTGGGTAATTTTACCCTGCCGATCGCACGCAGTGGCGCGCAGGTGCTCGGCGTAGAGGGTAGTGACGCGCTGGTCAAACGCGCGACGCAAAATGCCATGACCAACGGTTTGTCGGGCAATACCGAGTTCAAATCGAGCAATCTGTTCGAGATGACCGAGGCATCGCTTGCCAGTCTGGGGAAATTCGACAAATGGCTGATCGACCCGCCGCGCGACGGCGCGATGGAGCTGGTGAAAGCCATCACGCCTGAGATCGCGCCGCATCGCATCGTCTATGTGAGCTGTAATCCCGCCACGCTGGCACGCGATGCCGCCGAGCTGGTGCAACGCGGATATACCTTGAAATCGGCGGGCGTGATGAATATGTTCCCGCAGACCTCGCATGTGGAATCCATCGCCGTATTTGAGAAGGGTAGCCATGAAACGCTATGAGGATCTGGTAGCCGATGCGCTGACGCGTGTGCAGGAAATCATGCCGTGGGATTTGAGCCGTCGCCTTGCTGCGGACGATGCGCCGGTATTGCTCGATGTGCGCGAACCGGCTGAATTCGCCATGTTGCGGATTCCAGGCTCGATCAACGTGCCGCGCGGCGTGCTGGAGCAATCCTGTGAATGGGATTTCGATGAGACCGTGCCGCTGCTGGCAGCCGGACGCGAACAGGAAATCGTGGTGATCTGCCGCTCCGGCTACCGCTCCGCCCTGGTGGCCGATGTGATGCAGCAGATGGGGTTTTCCCGCGTGGTGTCGCTCAAAACCGGCGTGCGTGGCTGGAATGATTATGAACAGCCGCTGGAAGATGCAGCAGGTAATCCGGTGGATGCAGATATAGGCGATGAGTTGCTCGCACCCCGTTTGCACCCCGGGCAACGCAAACCGAAGGTGTGCTGATGCGCGCTCATTCCGAGATTGTTGTTAACGGTGATGGCCAGTACGCACGTCCGAAAAAATACTTGCTCACGCGCAAAGATATTTTAAATAAAAACAATAAATTTTTTAACTTATTGTTTTTGAATATAAAAATATTTCAAAAAAAGCCTAAAGTTTTTCAGAATGTGGCCGATAACTATTACAAGAGTGCCAGTTTGACCCCTCGCAAACGGCACTCGGCATTGGACCCCCAGCCCGCATCGCGGGCTGGGGGAACTTGCTTTTGTAGGCGGTTTTCCTACAGGGTGTCATCCTGACGGCCTACAACAAAATTATCCTGCTTCTGATTTTATTCCCCTTGCCGTTCACGCAAAATGCAACTGTCGAATTTGGACGGTTAGTTTCAAAGCGTTAGTTTTTCAAATCGGATGACCAACGCTCTGGACACGCACATAAGGGAGCTGCTATGAACACCATACAATTGCAAGAAGGTATTCGCGATATCAACCTGACCTATCTGATGCTGGCTCAGCAAATGATCAAGCAGGATAAAGCAGCTGCAATTTTTCGCCTGGGCCTGAGTCAGGATCTGGTCGATTTGATAGGCGGGCTGACTCCCGCGCAAATTATCAAGATGGCGAGTGCCAATATGCTGTTGTGCGGATTCCGTTTTGACGAGAATATATTGCTCAATATGGTCACGGATTACAGTAAAAGCCGCATGATGTCGCAAGCACACGCGGCGATCATGATGTCATCTCAACCCGTTGCAGAGATGGCTTAGCCAGGAGGCTGACGTGACAATCAAAACGGTAATTGGCGAAGCGCAGCAGGTCAAAATAGCCGTCGAATTAATTGAAATGGGCGCACGTCTGCAGGTGCTGCAAGAGGAAACCACGCTCAGTCGTGAGCGTTTGCTCAAGCTATATAAGGAAGTCAAAGGTGAGTCGCCTTCCAAGGGCATGCTGCCCTATTCAACCGACTGGTTTATCAGTTGGCAGCCCAATATCCATTCATCCCTGTTCATGGGAATACACCAGTTCCTGATCAAGAATGCGGGGATAGCGGGGGTGCAAGCCTTGATTACTGCTTATCGGCTCTATCTGGATCAGGTGCAAGGCCTGGAAGGTGGCGAGGCGGTACTAAGTGTTACCCGTGCCTGGTTCCTGGTGCGTTTTTTCAATGCGCGCATGATGCAGCTGGTTCCTTGCCGGGAATGCGGCGGGCATTTTGTCGCGCATACCAATGAGCTGCACGCTAACTACGTGTGCGGCATCTGTCATCCGCCCGCGCGTGCCGGGAAAACCAATGTCAAAGCCAAACCTGACCTGCAGGAAATGTCGGTTGGCGTATAAAACAGCCGTTAGCGGATATTCCTGAACAGTCAACCCTGTCACTCATGGCACTCGGTTAAGGAAAATGAAGGCAGCTCCCTCCCCTTCAAGGGGAGGGTTGGGGTGGGGATGGGGGTAATGGTGACAAAAGAACCCATCCCCATCCTGGTTGCCCCCGCGCTGCGCTTGCCCCTTCAAGGGGAAGGGGCAGTATCCGAGTGCCCTTATCCCAAGCGTTACAGGCTAGCCTCACTGCGGAATAATGAATTGACGTCCCCATTCAATGTTTATTTGGCCAGGTCGTTAAGAAAATTTATCGTTGCTGGGTATAATCTGACATCATTCGTCGCGCTGATTTGTTTTAAAATGCGTCGGCAAAAAATAATCGAGGAGCGCTTGCATGTTAGTAATCGTAGGCTATGTAATAGTAATGGGGTCGGTGTTCGGTGGTTTCGCCATGGCGGGCGGCCACTTGGGCGCATTGTGGCAGCCGCTGGAATTGCTGATGATCGGTGGCGGTGCGCTGGGCGCTTTTTTCGTTGGCAACAGCATGGGGGTCATGAAGGCAACTTTTAAAGACTTGCCTAGTATCCTGAAGGGGCCAAAATATTCCAAAGACGCCTATATGGAATTGATGGCCTTGTTGTATGAATTGCTGACAAAGGTTCGCAAGGAAGGGCTGATGTCTATTGAGGGCGATGTTGAAAAGCCTGAAGAAAGTCCGATTTTTTCCAAATATCCCAAAATCGTTGCAGATCATCATGTGGTTGAATTTATCACAGATTATCTGCGTATTATGGTCAGCGGCAATCTTAATGCCATGGAAATTGAAAACCTGATGGATGTTGAGCTTGAGACGCATCATCACGAAGCCATGATCTCCTCGCATGTCATTGCCAAACTGGCGGATGGACTGCCGGCGTTCGGTATTGTGGCGGCGGTGATGGGCGTGGTGCATACCATGGAATCGGTCAGTCTTCCGCCTGCTGAACTGGGTATGCTGATCGCACACGCACTGGTGGGAACTTTCCTCGGTATCTTGCTGGCTTATGGATTTGTCGGTCCCCTGGCCGGTTTGCTGGAACAGAAAGCGGAAGAGGGCGGCAAGATGTTTCAGACCATCAAGATCACTCTGTTGGCTAATCTGAATGGCTATGCACCTGCGATGGCGGTCGAGTTTGGTCGTAAGGCGCTGGGTTCAACCGAGCGCCCGGGTTTTGCCGACCTGGAAGAGCACGTCAAGCAGAAACGCTAAAAAATAGTGAGTGGTAAGTAGGCAGTCGTTAGTAGCCTCCGTGCGACTCACCACTCACCACTCACCACTCACGACCAACGACCAACGACCAACGACCAACGACTAAAAAATGGCTGAAGATAAAAACAAAAGACCCATTGTCATCAAACGCATCAAGAAGGTGGCTGCCGGCCATCATGGCGGTGCGTGGAAGATTGCCTATGCCGACTTCGTGACGGCGATGATGGCGTTTTTTTTGTTGATGTGGCTGTTGGGTTCGACCGCCAAAGGGGATTTGAAGGGGATATCGGAATATTTCAAGACGCCGCTCAAAGTGGCTTTGTCAGGCGGTACGGGCAGCGGTGACAGCTCCAGTATTATCAAGGGCGGTGGACAGGATTTGACGCGCAGTTCGGGGCAGGTGAAATCCGGCGAGCTGCCTGCCGAGAAAAGAGTCATCAATATGAAGGCGGCACAGCAGGAGTTTCTGCGCGCAGAGCGGGCAAAGGAACTGGAAAAGCTCAAGGAATTGAAATCCAACATCGAAAAATCTATAGAAAACAGCCCAAAACTGAAGCAATTCAAGGCGCAAATATTGCTCGACATCACCAGCGAAGGGTTGCGTATTCAAATCGTGGATGAAAAGAATCGTCCGATGTTCCGCAGCGGCAGCGCGCAACTTGAACCGTACACACGGGAAATCCTGCACGCAATCGGCCAGACCTTGAATGATGTCCCCAATAAGGTGAGCATCTCCGGCCACACCGATGCGGCGTTATACGGTGGCGGCAACAGGGGTTACAGCAACTGGGAATTGTCCGCAGACCGCGCTAACGCCTCACGCCGTGAATTGATTTCGGGTGGCATGGCAGACGAGAAAATCGTGCGTGTAGTTGGCTTGTCTTCCGCCGTGCTGTTTAATAAGGAAGATGCCATGAGTCCGATCAATCGTCGCATTAGCCTGATTGTAATGAATAAAAAAGCTGAAGAGGCGGCCACGCATGACGGCGGCACCGTTGGCGTGGAGGCCGAGGGCGACGAGCAGGAGATCGGCGAGGCTATCAATGAGGGTGTGCAGGCCTTGCCCGAAAAACATTGATTCCAAAATAATCACGAAAGGCGGCGTCATGTCGCCGCACTCCAAAACAATTCCGAAAGGTGGCGTCATGCCCGCACACTCCAGAGGTTAATCCCGCGAATTAGCTGCTTTTCTCCGCGTTGTTCCCCTAAAGAAATCCTATTTTTTGCCGTTACACTAACTAGGCAGTGTTAATTTTTGCGTATGCCTAACAGGGGAATAATAATGAATAAATGGTGGAACAACCTCACGTTAAAAAACAAGCTGCAGTTTCCCATACAGTTGCTGCTGCTGCTGGTGCTGGTATTGGCGCAGCGCACGGCACTGGATAAGTTTGAGGAAATTGTGCTGGATGAGGCGCAGCAAAAAGCACTGGTTTCCGCCGATGGTGTGTTGAACGGCCTGAATATGCTGATGATTAACGGCATTATCAGCGATGCTGAACAGCGCGCCTTGTATGTCACCAAGATGGGCACCTCGGATAAGGTCAATGAATTGCGCGTAATACGTGGCAGGCCGGTGCAGGATCAATATGGTCCGGGTTTGCCTTCCGAGCAGCCTGTCGATGCCATGGATAAGGCCGCGCTGCAAAGCGCACAGGTGCAGACCCACTTGTCTTCGGTGGAAGGTAAGCAATCGCTGCGTGTGGTCGTGCCTTTCATTGCCAAAAAGGATTTTCGCGGCACAAATTGCCTGATGTGCCATATGGTACCGGAGGGTACGGTGAACGGCGCGGCAAGCATTACGGTGGATTTGTCGGATGAATTTGCCGTGATGGAACGGGCGAATTATGCGATGTGGGGCGCACAGCTGGTTATGCAGGTATTCCTGTATTTTGTCATAGGCTGGCTGATCAGTTTTATGACACGCCCGGCGCGTGAATTACTGGTTGCCATGAAAGCCATGCAGGACAGCGGCGATTTATCCAAGCGCGTCAAGGTGCGCAGCGGGGATGAAATCGGACAGACTGCGCAGGCATTCAATGACCTTGCGCAAAGCTTTCAGGCTATTGTCAGCCAGGTTGACGGGCATGCGGGGCAGGTGACCGAAGCTGCGCACCGTTTGGCTGGAAATGCGCAGGAAATCGCTCAGGGTGCGCAGCAGCAAAACGATGCGGCGGCCACGACCTCAAACGCGGTGAGTCAGGTGAGCGTCAGTATCAATCGTGTTGCCGAAAGTGCCGGTCAGGTCGCCAGTCTGTCGAGCGAAAGCGCCGATCGTGCCCAGTTGGGACAGGATCGCCTGCAAGATATGGTGCATGAACTGGGGAGTGTGGAAAATGCAGTCAATGAAATCGCCAGTTCGGTGGGTGATTTCGTGCGCAGTACCCGCAGTATTACCAATATGACCCAGCAAGTGCGCGACATCGCCGAGCAGACCAATCTGCTGGCGTTGAATGCGGCGATTGAAGCGGCCCGTGCCGGTGAGCAGGGGCGCGGGTTTGCGGTGGTAGCGGACGAAGTGCGCAAGCTGGCGGAAAAATCGGCGCTCTCTGCCTCGCAAATCGATGAAGTGACACAAACCATAGGTACGCAATCAGGGCGAGTTGAAAAGACCATACAGCGCGGCATAGTCGCGTTGCAAAGCAGTCAGACCCATGTCTCCGAAGTGGCCAGCGTACTGAGTGCGTCCAATGCCTCAGTGGAAGGGGTGAGGCGCGGCCTGGAAGAAATCGTCGCCTCGATCAATCAGCAACGCGATGCCAGCCAGGAAATCGCCCGTAATGTCGAGCGCATCGCCGGCATGGCAAATAAGAGCAATCAGGTTGTACAGCTCACGGTGGACGAAATCAGGCAGATGGAGCTTATTTCAGAGAACTTGACTAAAACAGTAGGACGCTTCAAGGTGTAATTTACACGCCATGGGTTTTGCGCACCGGTAAAGGTTAGCGAATAATTCGGGTTAAATTTGATAGTTGCGAGGAAGTTATGCTGAACGATATGAAAATTAGCACCCGGTTGACGATTTTACTGGCCTCATTGCTGGTGCTGGCGATAGTGATCGGCGCGATGGGGCTGTTCGGTATGAACAAGGCCGACGAGGGATTGCGTACGGTCTATCAAGACAGGACGATACCATCCGGGCAGATAGCCGAAATTCAAAAGCTGCTGTTGATTAACCGCTTGCGCGTAGCCGTATCCCTGGTAACCCCCACTCCGGAGGCGATACAGAAAAACACTGCAGATGTGGAGCAAAATACCGCGGAAATCGGCAGGATATGGGAAGTCTACATGGCCACTTATCTGACGCCGGAAGAAAAAATCCTGGCAGACAAGTTTGCCGAAGACAGGAAACGCTTCGTGGCGGACGGGCTGAAACCGGCCGTTGCGGCACTGCGCGCCAATGATCTTGAATTGGCCAGCAGGGTTGTGACGGAAAAAATACGCCCCCTTTACGAACCGGTCGGTGAGGGTATTCAGCAGCTGATGCAATTGCAGCTCGACGTCGCCAAACAGGAATACGAAGCCGCCGAGGCACACTATGAAATGATGCGCAACATCGCTATAGCGCTTATTTTGATCGGCGGTGGTATGGGTGTTTTGCTGGGCTATTCCATCATTCGCGGCATAAACCGATCCGTAACTGAATTGGGCGGCGTGATGGCCTCCATGGCGAAGAACGGCGATCTGAATGTACGCGTCAAGGTGTACGGAAGAGATGAAATCGGCCAGGCTGCCATGGCATTCAACGGCATGATCGACGGTTTCGTCACCATCATCCGCCAGGTCAGCAACAGCGCCGGTACGGTGTCCGGCACGGCGGCGCAATTATCCACTTCTTCTTTGCAAATAGCGCAAGGTTCGCAGGTGCAGAGTGAGGCTGCGGCCTCCACGGCGGCGGCAGTGGAACAGATTACCGTGAGTATCAATCTGGTTTCGGCCAATACCGAAGATGTCCGCAAGTTGTCGGAAAAAAGTTTGCAGCAGACACGGCAGGGCAATCAGGATGTAACGGCCATGATAGGCGAGATTCAGCGCGTGCAGCAGGCGGTCAATCAGATTGCCGATTCGGTCAAGGAGTTTGTCGACAGTACCCGTGCGATTGCCGGTATGACCCAGCAGGTCAAGGACATCGCCGACCAGACTAATCTGCTGGCGTTGAATGCGGCGATCGAAGCGGCGCGCGCCGGTGAGCAGGGGCGCGGCTTTGCGGTAGTGGCCGACGAAGTGCGCAAGCTGGCGGAAAAATCTGCAAAATCGGCCAATGAAATCGATCAGGTAACCAATTCGCTGAACCAGAAGTCAGGTGAGGTTGAGGCAACGGTGCAGCAAGGATTACGTTCCCTGCAAGCGACGCAGGAGCAGGTAGAACGGGTTTCCGGAGTGCTGACCGAAGCGGGAGAGTCGGTATTGCAATCCAGTCATGGCGTGCGCGACATCGCCGCATCGGTGGTCGAACAAAGTCTGGCCAGCAACGAGATCGCGCGCAATATCGAGAAAATCGCCCAGATGTCAGAGGAAAATCATGCGGCAGTTGAATCGAACACACAGGACATTGTGCGTTTGGAACAGTTGGCTAAAGAGCTGCAAGTCGCAGTGAGCCATTTCCGTGTTTAACGGACTACTTAAAAACTATCATGCAAAATAAACACGCCTACGTGTCGCAAAAAGAAGCACCTTTCCCTGTGAATACGGTGCTGATTACCAAGACCGATACCAAGGGTATGATTACTTATTGCAACGATGCTTTCGTACAAATCTCGGGCTACAGTCGCGCCGAGTTGATCGGTAAGAGCCACAACATCGTGCGTCATCCCGACATGCCGCCGCAGGCGTTCGAGTGGCTGTGGGATACGCTGAAATCCGAGCGTCCGTGGCGCGGCATGGTAAAGAACCGCTGTAAAAACGGCGACCACTATTGGGTGCGCGCCACCGTGGCGCCGGTTATTGAGAATGCCAGAATCATCGGTTATGTCTCGGTGCGCAAAGCGCCGACCCGCGATCAGGTCGCGGAAGCCGATGCTTTTTACCGGGAATTGAATCAGTCCGGTGCGCAGGTCGTTTCAAAATTCGAGCATTTCAAGGTGAAAAACTGGTCGTTAAGCCACAAGTTGCAGGCGGCTATACAAATTCCCTTGCTGGTCCTGCTGACGATCGTGCAGTTTTATATGACGGATATGCTCAAAGCAGACGCGCTGAAGACAGCCACTGAAAAAGGCGAGCAGATTGCGAATCAAATCATCGACAGCGGCAACATGCTGATGGTCACCGGGCAAATCAGCGATGTGGATAACCGCAGGCTGTTGCTGAAGAAAGTGACTTCTTCAGGCAATGTCAAGACGGCGCAGTTGGTGCGCGTGCAGCAAGTGGTGGATCAGTATGGTGCTGGATTGCCGGAAGCGTTGCTTAAAGACGACGCGCAACGCAAGGTGATTGAAACCAGGCAGCAAAGTGTCACATTCTCTCAGGATGCGTCAGGCGATCCCGTTATGCGCATCATCACCCCCTATCTGGCCAGCAAGAATTTTCACGGCACCGATTGCACAGGCTGTCATACAGTACAGGAAGGGACGGCGCTGGGCGCATCGGATGTGGTGATTGATCTCAAGCCGGAATTCGCACGTATCGACGCAATGGAATTCTGGATGTTGATGGGGCAACTGGCGCTGCAAGTGTTTTTGTACTTTCTGATCTCCTTTTGCGTACATAAATTTATCTCCAGGCCGATGGCTGTGGTGGGCAGGGAATTCCGCAATATCCTGGAAGGGAGTCTCGAC
>JAUSLX010000239.1 GCA_030645775.1 Gallionella sp.
CAGCGTGAATCCGAGTGCGCCGCCCATGCCGAAAATCAGTGATTCCATGAAATTGTGTTTGGCCTGCACGTTGAGCAGCGGTATGCCCAGCACCGCACAGTTGGTGGTAATCAGCGGCAGATAGATGCCCAGCACCTGGTACAACTCCGGGCTGGTACGCTGAATGATCATTTCGGTGAATTGCACGATGCCGGCGATGACCACGATGAACGACAGCGTGGTGAGATAGGCCAGTTCCGGACCGAGCAGATACTGGTTGATCAGGTAGCTGCTGCCGGAGGCCAGGGTCAGTACGAAAGTGGTGGCTGCACCCATGCCGATGGCGGCCTCCAGCTTCTTGGAGACCCCCATGAACGGGCATAACCCGAGTATCTTGACCATCACGATGTTGTTCACAAACACCGCGCCAACCAGGATCAGCAGATATTCAGTCATTGTCGCGCTTTCATAAAGTGTGCGGGATTATCCGTTTATTCATAGTTGGCTTCAACTGCTTTGTCGGAATATCCATATGACGGCAGGTTATTTCGTATTTACGGGCGGCTGACCCGCAGGGTTGCCGCCGCGGCTATCCTGCCGGTGGAATGGATCAGATGCTGGACCACAAACCTGCGGTTGCTCCCCAGGTTGAATCGCTGCCGGTGCTTGCGTTGACGCCGAAGGTGAGTGCGGTGGACGGACTGATGCGATGATCCACATCTATCAGGGTGCGTATTGAATTCTGTTTTACGCTCTGAGCCGGTAGAGTGAAGTTCCACAAACCGATCACATTGCCGGTCACGGCGTTCACGGTTTTGCTCATGTGGCGTACGACTTCCAGCCCGATACGCAAGTCTGTGGTATCGGACAACGTGAATTTGGCGGCATTGCCGATACGCAGATTGCTGATCCGCCAGTTGCTGGCAGAAAACTGTGCCGGAAAGCCGCCGCCGGTTTCGCTGTAGGCATCAAGTTTGACGCTCTCTCTGGTATAGGCCAGGTACGGGCTGATACTCAGGTCGCGATATTTGGCAGCATCCTTCCAGTCGAGGCGCAGACGTACGGCAAAGGTGTCGGCCTTCGGACTTGCATTTGAAGTATCCAGGTTGGCTCCGTTCTTGTAGCTGCGGCTCAACTGGGTGCTGAAGCGACCGAAGTAGCCGGTCACGCTGGGCTGGAATCCGTTGGCAAAGGCATGCGCACCTTCTGCAATGAGGGATTGGCCGTTATAGCGCGCCGTTCCGCCCACTGCCAGGGTCTGTTGAACCGCTTGCAGACCGACACCGACACCGAGCCGGGTGTTGCCGATGTCCTGGCAGACCCCGACTTCCGCCAATTGTATGTTGGTGTCATCTGTTTTATGGCGCGCCACATCGGTAACGGCCCACATGCAGCTGTCGTTCGCATGGCTGCGGGTCAGGCCGTTATCCAGCAGTGAGCGATGGTGCGCCCCGAACAGGGTCAGATTGGGCAGGTCTGCGTAGCCACGGGTCAGCGATCTGTTGTAAGCGGGAATATCGGTGAGCAGGCCGCTTGCCCGACCCACACGCGCCAGCCAGGGCTGAGTGAATCCGCCCGGATCGATACCGTTGCCCACCACCACATTGCCATTTTCGCTCACGCCTGTGGCATTGCTCAGGTTCCAGCCTGCCGGCACGAACACTCCGGCTGACGCCAGCCACCCGACGACGGGCGCCATTCCGCCGGCCTGTGTCCAGCGGAATGCCTGACTACTGCCCCCCAGCGTTACGCTGCTGGAGCCTACGATGACGCTGCCGTCAAAAGAAGCGGCGTTTGCCCGACTCGCCGCGTCTCCGGGAAGAAAGCCCAGACCGGTCATCACTCCGCCCTTCCAGCGGAATGCTTCCGTGCTGACGCCATTGCCGCCGTCTCCGACCACGGTAGTGCCATCGGCCGAGATGCCGTAAGCACTGCTGTATGAACCGCCCGGAATAAATCCCAGACCGGTCATGCCGCTCGCCTGCGTCCAGCGGAATGCCTGTGTGGCGATGGGGCTGTTGCTTAAGCCGACCACCACGCTGCCGTCTGCTGAAACCGCATAAGCAAAACTTCTCGCATAGCCCGGCAAAACGCCCAGACCGGTCATCACTCCACCCGTCCAGCGAAAGGCCTGCATGAGACCTATTGGAATGCCGCTGTATCCGACCACTACGCTGCCATTGCCTGAGACTCCCTGTGCCGTACTGTAGCTGTCGCCGGGAAGGAAACCCAGGCCGGTCATCACGCCGCCAGACCAGCGGAAAGCCTGTGCGCTTCCGGGTATGTCAGCTTGTCCCACCACGACGTTGCCATTGGCTGAGGCGGCAAAAGCGGTGCTGGTGGTGCCCCCGGCAAGCGTGCCCAGACTGGTCAATACGCCATTCGACCAGCGGTATGCCACAGTATTTACGCCTATGGTGTTGCTGCCCACCGCCGTGCCGCCGTCGGCAGAGATGCCGTTGGCTCTGGCCGATGTGCCGCCCATTCCGGTGAATATATCTGCGGCCTGAGCTTGTACTGCCAGTGCGCTGAGTACGACGGCGGCAAGCTGTTTCAGGAAAAGAAATGGGTAAACGGGAGAGGTTGTCGGGCACATGTTGTTTGTGTCGTCTGAATTTTAGATAAGGATACGGATGTTAAGGAATAAATCGCTAATTATCCAGAGGAATGCTCTATTGTCTGCGTGCGGTGTTTATACCGGATCGCCTTGCTCATCCAGATAGAACTCATTCAGGGCGCGCTCAACTTCGGCCATGTGAGTGAGCACAGGCCCGCCTCCCATCATGATGCCGATAGAACACACTTCCATGATTTCCTCTATCGTCACACCGGCGTGTTTACAGGCGCGCACATGCAAGGCGATGCAGTAGTGGCATTGCTGGGTGAGCGCCATGCCCAGTGCGATGAGTTCTTTTTGCTTCTTGTCCAGAATGCCCGGTTGCATGGCTTCGGCCATGAAAGCCTGTACTTTACCCATCAGTTTGGGGCGGTATTCGGCCATCAGTTGCAGGCCACGGTGGGCGTGTTCCAGTATTTTGCGTTCGCTGTCCGAACCTTTAGTTTTTTGGTCATGTCGATTCCTTGTACGGGTTAATGTGATTTTTTAGTGAGGCAGCGCATTCTGCAATTAATGCCGGGCCGCGATAGATCAGCCCGCTGTAAATTTGCACCAGCGCAGCGCCTGCCTCGATTTTTTCTGAGGCATCCGCGCCGTTCAGGATGCCGCCTACGCCGATGATGGGCAGCGTACCTTGCAATTGGGCAGCGAGCTGGCGGATGACGGCGGTGGATTTGTCGCGCACCGGCGCGCCGCTCAGGCCGCCGGTTTCATTGCCGTGCGGCAGGTTCTCAACGCCCTCGCGCGACAGCGTGGTGTTGGTGGCGATCACGCCGTCGATGCTGTGCTGCATCAGCAACCGGGCGATTTGTGTGATCTGTTCGCCTTCCATGTCAGGCGCGATTTTCAGCGCGATGGGTACATACTTTCCATGCTTGTCGGTCAGCTTCTGCTGTTCGGCCTTGAGTTGCGCGAGCAGATCGTTCAGCGCGGCTTCATCCTGCAACTGGCGCAGATTTTTGGTGTTGGGGGACGAGATGTTGACGGTGACGTAGCTGGCGTGTGCATATACTTTGCGCAGGCAGATCAGATAATCATCGGCGGCCTTCTCGATGGGCGTTGCGGCATTCTTGCCGATGTTGATGCCGAGGATGCCCTGATAATTCGCGCGTGCAACGTTCGTGAGTAGCGCGTCCACGCCCTCGTTGTTGAAACCCATGCGGTTGATGATGGCGGATGCCTCCGGCAGGCGGAACAGGCGCGGTTTGGGATTTCCAGGTTGCGGCAGCGGCGTGATGGTGCCGATTTCGATGAAGCCGAAGCCGAGTGCCGCCAGGCCATTGATGCAATCGCCGTTCTTGTCCAGACCAGCGGCCAGACCGACCGGATTGGGGAAAGTCAGGCCCATCACCGTGTGCGGGTCATCCGGGATGGTCTGGGCTAAAAGACCGCTCATGCCCAATGAATACGCGGCATTCAGGCTGCTCAAGGTGAGATGGTGAGCGGTTTCCGGGGCTAGCCGGAACAGTGCGGGGCGAAGCAAAGAATACATTGTTAAACTTTCGATAGCAGAGATTGAATTTTTTGACTTACCACTTACCACTTACCACTTACCACTTACCACTTACCACTTACCACTTACCACTTACCACTTACCACTTACCA
>JAUSLX010000257.1 GCA_030645775.1 Gallionella sp.
GGGGTTGCGCCAGCGCAGCAAAACTTCCGCGCCCAGCAAGGTGTTCTGCTGATTGGTCTGCACCTGGAAATACAGTTCCAGCTCACCATTCGGCAAGGCCTGACGCAGCGCTCTTTCCATCAGGGTGCGCGCTTCCAGCACGGCCTGCATCGCCGGCTCGAAGAAACGCACCATGTTGCGCCCGCTTTCTTTCGCCTCATACATCGCCAGATCGGCGCGTTTGAACAGATTTTCAGCCTCGACATCGGCGCCGTTAAACAAAACCACACCGATACTGGACGAGCTTTCATGCACATAGCCTGCAATCTGGTAAGTCTGCGAGAGCGAGTCACGTATCTTTTCCGCAACCAGCCCGGCTTGCACCACCGCCTCGTTTTCATTCACACTCAGGTCTTCCAGCAACACCACGAACTCGTCCCCGCCAAAACGGGCGACACTGTCGTTATCGCGCACACATACGGAAAGACGACGCGCCACTTCAATCAGCATCTTGTCGCCAAACTCATGCCCCTTGGTGTCATTGAGCACCTTGAAATGATCGAGATCAAGAAACATCAGCGCACCGCAATGTCTGCTGCGAGTGCTGTGCCCCAGCGCGATATGCATACGATCCATCAACAGGCGTCGATTGGGCAAATGCGTCAGCGGATCGAAAAATGCCAGGCTGTAAATTTCCTCTTCCGCCTTCTTGCGTCCGGTGATATCCGTAAATACCGCCACATAATGAGTGACTTTATCGCGATTCTTTACGGCAGTGATCGTGAGCCATTTCGGATAGATTTCACCATCCTTGCGCCTGTCCCATAATTCTCCGGACCATCTGCCCTCGCTGTTGATCGTCTCCCACATGATGCGAAAGAAAGTTTTGTCCTGGCGTCCCGAGCTCAACAGACGCGGATTTTTTCCCAGCACTTCCTTCTGGGAATAGCCGGTAATCATCTCAAAAGCGTGGTTCACCTTGATGATATTTGCATCCTGGTCGGTCACCAGTATCGCTTCCTGAGTCTCGAACGCCACGGCGGCGATACTCAATTGCAACGCAGCTTCCTCGCGGGAGGTGACATCCTGTATCGTGCCGGCTGAACGCACCACCTGGCCATCGGTATCAAAGTGATGGGTACAGCGCTGCTCTACCCATTTGATACGCCCGTCGGCCATCAGCAAACGGTGAATAATTTGACAGGATTCTTTCTCCGGCTGTGCATGGAAACATGACTGACTCACCAACGCCCTGTCATCGGGGTGAATGATATTCAGAAAAGTATCACGCGACGGGATGAATTCAGACGAATCGATTGCATACAGACGGAGCATTTCATCCGAACATTCCAGCTTGCCTGTAGGCAGATCAAGCTCCCAGTTGCCGAAGTGGGCAATCTGTTGCGCTTCCTCCAGGAAAGTGCGTTGCTTCTCCTGTCGTGCCATATTCTCCGTCATGCGCTGCGCCATCAGATCGAATGAACGCCCCAGCGCGGATAACTCATCCCCGCCCTGCAAACGGGTACGCGCACTGTAGTCGCCTTCGGAAAATCGGCTGGATACGGCAGCAAGCAGATTTACGCGCCGGGTAACCAGCAGATGCAACAGAATACCGATCAGGGCTGATGCGAGCAGAGTGATGAAAGCAAAAACCAGTGCCTGCGCTATCGTTTCCTTTTTTTCCGCTTGCAACTCACGACTGATGTCATATTCAACATACAACATGCCCGTGGTCTTTTTCAGGCCGCCCTGTTGGTATTCGGTGATCAACGGAAAGTAGCCTCGCAACAGGGCACTTTCGCCGCCATTGAACGCGAGCTGACTGACGCCGTTGTCGATAATCCGGCCCGCTTCAATATCAGAATAGCTTGATTCTGCGCTGGCAAGTTTACCTTTCCAGCTATAGCGATTCGCCATCAACACACGATTATTTTCATCCACCAGCATCAAGGTGCGGATACTGGGGTAAGTGGCCGCAATGGAGAGGCTCAGCAACGCCTGTTGTTCATCACCCGCCGTCAGCCGGTTGTACAGGCCATTTTGCAAGCCGCCCATCTGCAGCTTGGCATCGGTCATGGCATGCTTCTGCAGGGAAGCCCGATCTGCACGGTCCGTTTGCAGATAAATCAGGAAGGAGCTGGCAAGCGAAACGATCACCAGAATGAATGAAATGAGCAGGGAAAGGCGCTTTTTCATTTGACGATGCACGCTTCGATATCGGCGTCCAGCGCCTGGCGTATATCAACACGGTGTTTCAACTGTCCCTCCTGCATCATCACCTGCACCAGATTATTCGCCGGTGCGACAAGAGCAGGTTCCTTGCCGCCGAGCAAACGCAGATTTTCCTGTTGCGTAGGAATAGACAAGCCGCTCAACATCGCCTGATATTCCTGCCCGCTGACTCCCAGACGCTCGGCGATGCGACGCGTCGCCTCTTCAGGGGATTGCTTCGTATATTCCAGCACACGAAACCATTGATGCGCAACATTGCACACCTCCTGACGGCGCGCCTGAAATACATCCTCATGCACCACCATCAGATCAAAAATCTCGTCAGGTATCTGGCTGCTGTCGAAAATCACATGCGCCCCCAATGCGGCCAGCTGAGATTTGAAAGGCTCATAACTGACGAACACATCTGCCCTGCCCTGTTTATACATTTCTGCATGTCGGCTCTCGCTGCTCGAAATAAGCTGCACATCTTCCCGCGTCAGCTTTGCCGCATTCAACGTGCGACTCAGCATATATACGCCCAGGGGAATGTTGGTGATGACGACGCGCTTGCCCTTCAGGTCGGCCAGCGTTTTGACATTGGGTGAGGCCATCACCGCATCACCGCCGTTGGAACCATCCATAACGAACAGGATGCGCAGCTTGACACCGCCCGCCAGCAGCTCCAGGGTTTCATCCAGTGTCAGTGTCGCCAGATCGGCAGAGCGATTGCGGAACGATTCAAGGGTGATATCCGAAGAAGGCAGTTCGAAGATATTCGCCTTCTCCCTGGGCAGATATCCAATGTCGCGCGCCAGATAGACAGGTTCATAACCGGGCCACGGACTGCTGGCAATACGTAACGGTTCGGACGGTGCCTTACCGCAAGACGAAAGCATGCTCATTACCAACAGCGCAACACTCATCCGGAATATCCGTGAAACAAAACCCCATCGTGCAATCGTCATTCCGCCACCCTTGAACTGTTCCTTAACACCTGAATTATCAAAACCTTGCATCACCATCATCTCAAGTCTCAATAGTACTCAATAATCAATTCACGATTGCAACTTTCTTGATATTTTTCCGGAGAACACCCGATCGCTAGGCATTCGTGTCCAGCTTGCGTCCCAACCGGCTGTCATATTCTGTTGCAGAATGACTGACCTCCGCTGGCTCTTTCTGCTCCTCCGCAGTCTCGACGCGTATATTCTTGCGTGCAGACTTTTTTTCGCCATGTTCAGGTTGGCGTCCGGCCAGACTGTTTTCGATATAACTTATGCCCGCTATCAGGTCCATGATTTTTCTCCCCTGTTGTTTACGATATCGGCAAACCGGGTAATTTCTTGAAGTATCATGCCGCTATTGCACCTGGAACCACACTCATGCTTGATTACGCAGAATACGTAAAAATATTTATCGGCCTGCTGGCGATCATCAATCCTTTAGGGGTGATACCGATCTTCATCAGCATGACCGCCGACCAGAACCCTGTCCAGCGCCGCCGGACGACCAACATGGTGGCACTGGGGGTAACCATCATCCTGTTGATGGCGCTGTTTTTCGGCGAACTGCTGTTGGCGTTTTTTGGCATCACCGTCGCCTCATTCAGGGTCGGGGGCGGCATCCTGATACTGCTGATGGCTATTTCCATGCTGCACGCAAAAACCAGCCATATCAAACAGACTGACGAGGAAGCCAGCGAATCCATCGACAAGGAATCCGTCGCCATCGTGCCGCTGGCCATGCCCCTGCTGGCCGGACCGGGTGCTATCAGCACCGTGATACTGGCGGCGCACAAGACCAGCGGCGTCAGCCACCACATGATCATCGCGCTGGGCATCATCCTGTTGGGTCTGCTGGTCTGGGGGATATTACGTTTGTCGCCATGGATAGCGGATCGCATCAGCGCCACAGGAATCAATATATTCACCCGTATCATGGGACTGATACTGGCGGCGATTGCGGTGGAATTTATCGCCAACGGTCTTAAGGGGCTGTTCCCTGCCCTGGCTTGAACACACCACGATAGCGCTTGTCATTTCGCGGAAACCGCAAAAAAAATCAATTCAAGATTGCAACTTTCTTGATACTTCGCTAGTCTCATGCCCGTTGTTGAAACGAATACTTAACTTTCAGGAGTTCATACATGCAATATCCAAACCAGTTCGCCACCCACGCAGGTGCCGTCGCAACCGAACAAAACAAGGTGTTGCGCAACACTTACATGATGCTGGCATTGACCATGATCCCGACGGTTATCGGTGCATTCGTCGGTCTGTCTGTCAACTTCTCATTCATGGCTGAGCACCCTATCATGGGCGCGCTGCTGATGTTCGGTGCGATGATGGGTCTGCTGTTTGCTGTCTCCGCCTTGCGCAACAGTGTATGGGGCATCGCAGCCCTGCTAGGCTTCACCTTCGTCGCCGGCGTCTTTCTGGGCCCTATCCTGCAAGTCGCACTGCACCTGAGCAATGGCGCACAGCTGATCGGCATGGCAGCAGGCGGCACCGGGCTGATTTTCTTCACTCTGGCGACCATCGCCACAGTGACCAAAAAAGATTTCGGCTTCATGGGCAAGTTCCTGTTCATCGGCGTGGTTCTGCTGATAGTCGCATCGCTGGCAAACATGTTCTTTGCCATCCCTGCGCTCAGCTTGACTATCTCGGCAATCGCCGTGCTGATCTTCTCCGCCTACATCCTCTACGATGTCAGCCGTATCGTGAATGGCGGCGAAACCAACTACGTGATGGCCACCATGTCGCTGTATCTGAATATTTACAACATCTTCGTCAACCTGCTGAGCCTGTTGATGGCCTTCAGCGGCGAAAAAGACTAATCCGGCATCACCCTGACAAAAAGGCGGCCTGCGGGTCGCCTTTTTTATGCCTGCCGCGACTCTTTCTGTAAGACTTGCTATCACCCTCCCGCCCAACTTGGCATAATCCGTCCCTCGTATAAATCCCCCTCGGCCTCGCGTAGGCCGATTCAACGCCGAACAAAACATGTTGCCAACCATAGAACAACGCTTAGCCTCAGAACTCGCCGCCAAACCCGCCCAGATCGCCGCCGCCGTCGCGCTGCTCGACGAAGGTGCAACCGTGCCTTTTATCTCGCGCTATCGCAAGGAAGCCACCGGCGGGCTGGATGACATCCAGTTGCGTCTGCTGGAAGACCGGCTGGGCTATCTGCGCGAGCTGGAGGCGCGGCGCGCGACCATCATTGCGGCGATTGTCGGGCAGAACAAGATGACGCCTGCACTGCTGGATGCCATCAGTCATGCGGCCGACAAGACGCAGCTGGAAGACTTGTATCTGCCTTACAAACTCAAGCGCAGGACGAAAGCGCAGATCGCGCTGGAAGCCGGTCTGGAGCCGCTGGCCGATGCGCTGCTGACCAATCCTGCCTTGCATCCTGAACAGGAAGCGGCCAGATTTTTAAAGCCCGCGTTCACCACCGAACAGGGCGACAACCCCGGCGTCCCGGACGCCAAGGCTGCACTGGACGGCGCGCGGCAGATATTGATGGAGCGCTTTGCGGAGGATGCCGGACTACTGCAAAGCCTGCGCGAGTATGTGCAGGATCATGGCGTGGTGCAGGCACGTGTCATTGAAGAAAAAAAGGACACGGCGGCGAAATACGCCGATTATTTCGACTATTCCGAATCCATCAAGACCATACCCTCGCACCGCACGCTGGCCATCCTGCGCGGACGCCGCGAGGAACTGTTGACGGTACAACTGCGGCTGGATACGGAAACCGAGAAACCCGCGATGAGCGCGCCGTACAACCCCTGCGAGGCGCGTATCGCCACCCGCTTCGGCATTGCCAACAAGAACCGCCCCGCCGATCTCTGGCTTGCCGACACGGTGCGCTACACCTGGCGCGTGAAGTGTTTTTTGCATCTGGAAACCGAGTTGATGGGCGCGCTGCGTGTAAAAGCCGAACATGAGGCGATCAACGTGTTTGCCCGCAATCTGAAGGACCTGTTGCTGGCCGCCCCCGCAGGACCGCGCGCCACGATGGGACTCGATCCCGGCATCCGCACCGGCGTGAAGGTCGCTGTGGTGGACGAAACCGGCCGGGTGGTGGATACCGCCGTGATCTATCCTCATCAACCGCGCAATGACTGGGACGGTTCGCTGCACACGCTGGCAAAGCTGGCTGAAAAACACCGCGTCGCAGTCATTGCCATCGGCAACGGCACGGCCTCACGCGAGACCGACAAGCTGGCGCTCGATCTGATGAAGCAGCACCCTGAACTGAAACTCACCAACGTGGTGGTATCCGAAGCCGGCGCGTCGGTGTATTCGGCCTCCGAATACGCCTCCAGGGAATTGCCCGACATGGATGTCAGCTTGCGCGGTGCGGTGTCCATCGCACGGCGATTGCAAGACCCGCTGGCCGAACTGGTGAAGATAGACCCGAAATCCATCGGTGTCGGCCAGTACCAGCACGATGTCAGCCAGACACAACTGGCGCGCTCGCTGGATGCAGTGGTGGAAGATTGCGTGAACGCGGTGGGCGTGGACGTGAACACCGCCTCCGCGCCTTTGCTGGCACGGGTTTCAGGACTGAACAGCACGGTGGCGCAGAACATCGTTGCCTTTCGCGACAGCAATGGCCGATTCGCCACGCGTGCACAATTGTTCGACGTGCCGCGTCTGGGCAAGAAGGCGTTCGAACAGGCCGCCGGATTCCTGCGCATCATGGGCGGCAATAATCCACTCGATGCCTCGACCGTGCATCCCGAATCCTACCCGCTGGTCAAACGCATCCTTGCCGACATCAAGCTTACCCACGCAGGACAGGACATCAAGTCGGTGATCGGCAACAGCAGCCTGCTGAAATCGCTCAATCCCGCCGCTTACGTCAACGAGCAATTCGGCATTCCGACCATCACCGACATTTTGAAAGAGCTGGAAAAACCCGGGCGCGACCCGCGTCCCGAATTCACCACCGCCACCTTCCGCGAAGGAGTGGAAAAAATCTCCGACCTGAAGCCGGACATGATATTGGAGGGCGTAGTCACCAATGTCGCCGCCTTCGGCGCATTCGTCGACATCGGCGTGCATCAGGACGGACTGGTGCATATTTCCGCGCTTTCCAATACCTTCGTCAAAGACCCGCATAGCATCGTCAAGACCGGGCAGATCGTCAAAGTCAAGGTACTGGAAATCGATGAAAAACGTAAGCGCATCGCCCTGACAATGCGCCTGACCGATAGCGCAGCTCA
Source organism: Gallionella sp. (assembly GCA_030645775.1). Taxonomy (GTDB): domain Bacteria; phylum Pseudomonadota; class Gammaproteobacteria; order Burkholderiales; family Gallionellaceae; genus Gallionella. The sequence continues at coordinate 7,427 of JAUSLX010000257.1, forward strand.
AGCCAACAGTCCGCCCGGAAACGCACAAAAACCGCGTGACATGCACGCGCAGGCCAGAGTTACAGCGACTGCCCACGCAATCAAGCCCGTCACACCGAACGCAATGGCCGCGGCATTCTCGAAACTGAAATGCTGATGCCCGGAGTGAATTGCTCCTATAATTCGTATCGGCTTCATTGTGACCGTTGCCACTAATAATATTTCAAAAAAACATGCATCCGCCCAACAAACTTAACGTGGCACGAGCGCTGACTTGGCGTTACGTGATCGCCCTGTTATTGGTAGTCTCTCTTTCCACAGCCGCATGGCTGAGCATGCATCTGGTCATTTCCGAACAAAAAAGTACCGCCGCGCTGGTCAACGTCAGCGGAAGGCAGCGTATGCTGAGTCAACGCACAGCCTTGTTCTCCAACCTGCTGGCAAACGCTCCCAGTGCGGAGCGATCGCAGTTGCGCAAACGGCTAACCGATGCCATCGTGTTGATGGAGCGCTCACACCATGGACTGACCCGCGGCGACACGGCCATGGGCTTGCCTGAGACGCGTTCCCCCATTGTTCATTCCCTGTATTTTGACGAACCGGATTCTCTCGACGGGCAAGTTGAACGCTACATCGGAACAGTCAAGGCACTGCTACAACTGACAGATGACGAACTGACCACTGATCATCCATCACTGCGATACATCACTAGCACAGCCCCAACCACCTTGCTGGTCGCGCTGGATAATATGGTAGCCCAGTATCAACTTGAAGGCGAAACATCCGTAAGACGCCTGCAAAAAGCCGAAACGATATTCTGGCTGGCCACGCTCTTGTTATTGGTACTGGAAGCCATTCTGATCTTCCATCCCTTTGTTCGACATATTCGGATCATCATCGGCAAATTACAAAGCGCGACTGCTGCATTGCAACTTCATCACGACCAACTTGAAGAAACGGTACGACTGCGGACACTCGAACTTGAAAGCAGAAGCCATGCGCTGCAAGAGAGCGAAGAAAAATTCCGCCTGATCAGCACTAATGCCAAAGACGCAATCGTGATCATTGGCACGGATGAGCAGGTAATTTACTGGAATCCTGCGGCTGAAAGGATATTCGGTTACTCGGCGCATGAAATGGTGGGTAAAAATCTGCACAACCTGCTCACGCCCGAACGCTATCGGGCTGATGCACACAGCAGTTACCAGCGCTTCCGCGATTGCGGCGCCGGAAAATTAATAGGCACGACATTCGACATTACCGCGCTGCGAAAAAACGGCGAGGAATTTCCAGTCGAGCTATCCATTTCAGCTTTCATGTTTCAAAATAACTGGCATGCGCTGGGCATCATCCGCGATATTACCGAACGCAAACAACTGGAAGAGCAAGTACGCCGACTGGCGTTCTATGACGTACTCACCAACCTGCCCAACCGGCGCATGCTCAGCGACCGCCTCAATCTTGCCATGGCTGCAAACCGCCGCTCGGGGTGTCATGGCGCACTGATGTTTCTTGATCTGGATAATTTTAAGCCGCTGAATGACACGTACGGGCATGGCGCAGGCGATTCGCTGCTGATTGAAGTAGCCGGGCGCCTGAAAGATTCAGCGCGTGACATGGACACCGTTGCGCGCATCGGCGGCGATGAATTTGTCATCATCCTTACCGAACTGAATAAAAACCAAACTGAAGCGGCCAAGGAGGCGAAATTTGTTGCGGAAAAAATACGCACCGCCTTGTCTGAGCCCTATCTGCTACACATCGATGCAGCAACATGCATAGAACACCATTGCACGGCGAGCATCGGCATCACGTTATTTTCCGGTCACAATCAAGACGAAGCCATGAGGCAGGCCGATAAAGCCATGTATCGCGTCAAACAAACCGGTCGCAACCAGATTCGTTTATACGATACCCAGGATTAGCGCAGGCGATGTCTGTTGCTTTGCTCGCTGACCCGCACCCCTATCCTGCCACGGCACACAGTAAAGACGTCTTGTGCTGCTTTCAGCCGTAAAAATGGAGCTTCAGCTACCCAATCACAACACGCAGACACGCTAACGCGCCATCTCACGGTATAATTCCGCCGCTATGCAGATACTACGTGGACTCTATTCCCCTGATACCCAGCCTGTCGCCCTCACTATCGGTAATTTCGATGGGGTGCACCTGGGTCATCAAGCCTTGCTGAACGAACTGAAAACAGCGGCGCAGGCGCGCGGACTGCGGACTGCCGTGGTGATTTTTGAGCCGCATCCGCGCGAATTTTTTGCGCCGCAAACGGCACCGGCCCGCCTCTCCAGCCTGCGCGAAAAGCTGGAATTATTTACCGAACTGGGGATAGACCGCGTGCATGTATGCCGCTTCAACGCCCGGTTTGCGCAGATGAGTGCAACGGATTTTGTTCATGTATTGCATGAAAAACTGTCGGCGAAATTCATACTGATAGGCGATGACTTTCACTTCGGCAGCGGGCGCTCCGGCGATTTCGCACTGCTGGAAAAAATCAGCGCTCAGCAGGGTTTCGCAGCGCAGGCAGTCCACTCGGTGATGCATGAGGGGGTACGCATCTCCAGCACGGTAGTACGCACCTCTCTGGCTGCCGGACAGTTGCGCACTGCGCAGCATTATCTGGGACGACACTACAGCATATCGGGGCGGGTTGTGCATGGCGACGGCGTGGGACGCAAGCTCGGCTTTCCGACTGCCAACATTCAGTTGAAGCACAACCGCCCGCCGCTGTCAGGCATTTACGTCGTGCAGGTGCATGCCGAAACGTTCGGCGTGTTGCAGGGCGTGTCCAGCCTCGGCGTGCGGCCCACTGTCAAACAGGATGCCAGGCCGGTTCTGGAAGTGCATCTGTTCGAATTTGCACAGCAAATTTACGGCAAACATTTACGCGTGGAATTTCTGCAAAAATTACGCGATGAAGAGAAATACCCGGATCTGGAGACACTGACGCGGCAAATCGCGTTGGATGTAGAAAATGCAAAAAAATGGTTCGAACAACATGACTGATTACAAGAAGACACTCAACCTGCCGGACAGCGCTTTTCCGATGCGCGGCGACATGGCAAAACGCGAGCCGCAAATGCTGGCAAGCTGGCAGGCGCAACAACGCTATCAGAAGATACGCGCAGCCAAAACGGGCCTGCCCAAATTCATCCTGCACGACGGACCTCCCTATGCAAACGGCGACATCCACATCGGCCATGCGGTAAACAAGATCCTCAAGGACATCATCATCAAGAGCAAAACGCTCTCCGGCTTTGATGCGCCCTACGTACCGGGCTGGGATTGCCACGGCCTGCCGATCGAGTTGATGGTCGAAAAGAAGCACGGCAAGGCCATCCCACCGGCGCAGTTCCGCGAACTGTGTCGCGCCTACGCGGCCGAACAAGTCGAACGACAGAAGAAAGATTTTATCCGCCTGGGCGTGCTGGGCGACTGGGATCATCCTTATCTGACCATGGATTTCAGGACCGAAGCCGACATCATTCGCGCTATCGGTCAGATTCAGCAAAACGGCTATCTGTACCAGGGCTACAAGCCGGTGAACTGGTGTCTGGATTGCCAGTCCGCGCTAGCCGAGGCGGAAGTGGAATACGAGGACAAGACATCAAGCGCAATCGACGTGGGATTCGAGCTGAAAGACCCGGCCGGATTGGCCAAAGCCTTCGGCGTGTCGCTGCCGGGTTCGGCCAAGGTATCTGCGGTGATCTGGACCACCACACCGTGGACCCTGCCCGCCAATCAGGCGGTGAGCATGCACCCCGATTTCGAATACAGCCTGGTCAAAACCGAAAAGGGCTATCTGCTGCTGGCAAGCGACCTTGTTGCGGGCTGTCTGGAACGCTACCAGTTGAGCGGCGAAACTGTGAGCACCTGCAAGGGCGCTGCGCTCGACCTGTTGCCGCTGCAACACCCGTTTCAGGATCGCATCGTGCCTCTGATCTGCGGCGACCATGTAACACTGGAAGCCGGTACCGGACTGGTGCACACCGCACCCGCGCACGGCCTGGACGATTACTTTGTCGGGCAAAAATACGGCCTGCCCACAGATAATCCAGTGGGCGACGACGGCAAGTTCCTGGCCTCCGTACCCGCCGTGGGTGAAGTCGCGCTGGCGGGCGTGTTTGTCTGGAAAGCCAACGACATCGTGTTGCACGCACTCGAAGCGTCCGGCCATTTGCTATGTCTGAAAAAAGTCCAGCACAGCTATCCGCATTGCTGGCGTCACAAAACCCCGATCATTTTCCGTTCCACCCCGCAATGGTTTATCGGTATGTCACAAACATCACCCCCCTCCCCCGCAAGCGGGGGAGCGTCCGGCGAAAGGCTTGAGGCTTCCCAAGACACGGATTTCCCCCTTTGCAAAAGGGGGGCTAGGGGGGATTTAACCCTGCGCGACCTGGCGAACAAAGCCGTGGCTGAAACCACCTTCTTCCCTTCCTGGGGACGTGCGCGCCTGGAAGCCATGATCAAAAACCGACCCGACTGGTGCGTATCGCGCCAGCGCAACTGGGGCGTGCCGATGCCGTTCTTCGTGCACCGCGAAACCGGCGAGTTGCATCCGCGCACTGCTGAACTGCTGGAACAGGTTGCGCTGCGCGTCGAACAGCATGGCATCGAAGCCTGGTTCAGCCTGAATTCGGTCGATCTGATCGGCAATGACGCGCAGCACTACCAGAAACTCACCCACACGCTGGATGTGTGGTTTGATTCCGGCGTCACGCACGCCTCTGTGTTGCAAAGACGCACCGAGTTGAATTCACCTGCCGACCTGTATCTGGAGGGTTCCGACCAGCACAGAGGCTGGTTCCAGTCCTCCCTGCTGACCGGCTGTGCGATCAATGGCCGCGCGCCGTTCAATGCTCTGCTCACGCACGGCTTCGTGGTGGACGGCAACGGCCACAAGATGTCCAAGTCCAAGGGCAACGTGATCGCGCCGCAGAAGATATTCGACACGCTGGGTGCAGATATCCTGCGCCTGTGGACGGCTTCGACCGATTATTCCGGCGAACTGACCATCTCGGACGAGATTCTCAAGCGTGTAGTGGAAAGCTATCGCCGCATCCGCAATACCCTGAAGTTCCTGCTGGCGAACATCTCCGATTTCGATGCGCAGCGCGATGCCCTGCCGGTTGAAAAGTGGCTGGAAATCGACCGTTATGCGCTGTATCTGACCCGGCGTTTACAGGACGAAGTACACGCCGATTACGACCGTTACGAATTCCATCTGGCCGTGCAAAAGCTGATGGGATTCTGCTCTGAAACCCTGGGCAGCTTCTATCTGGATATTCTCAAGGACAGGCTCTACACCGCAGGCGAAAATTCCCGCGCACGCCGTTCCGCACAAAATGCGCTGTATCACATCACCCACACGCTGACGCGCCTGATCGCACCTATCCTGAGCTTCACCGGCGAAGAAACCTGGGCGATATTGAACGCTTCCGATGAGGTGAGCGTATTCGAAGGGGCATGGCACGAACTGCCCGATGCACAACTCGACACTGAGGTCATCAGCGACTGGCTGAAGATCGAATCCTGGCGTGCCCGCGTCAACAAACAACTGGAAGAAGCGCGCTCAGCCTCCCTGATAGGCTCGGCACTGGCTGCCGAAGTGGATGTGTTTGCCGCAGGCGAGGACTACGAAACACTGTCACGTCTGGGTTCCGATCTGCGCCTGATATTTATCACCTCACGCGCCACGGTGCATCGCGTCGCCAGCAAGGAAGAACAACGCATTGATGTGGCCGTCAGCCTGCATGACAAATGCGAACGCTGCTGGCATTACCGTGAAGATGTCGGATCAGATGCACAACATCCCACCTTGTGCAGCCGCTGCGTGAGCAACCTGTTTGGCGAGGGCGAGGCCAGGCACCATGCTTAGGCGCTGGCTGGGACTCGCTGCGCTGGTCGTAGTACTCGATCAGATAAGCAAGCTGTGGGTTAGCAGCCACTTTGTCTATCTGGAAAGCGTCAGGATACTCAGCGTGTTCGACATTGCGCTGCTGCATAACGCGGGGGCGGCGTTCAGCTTCCTGAGCGAGGCTGGCGGCATGCAGCGCTGGCTGTTTACCGCCATTGCCGTGATCGCTTCCGTCGCAATCACGCTGTTGTTGCGCAAGCATG
>JAUSLX010000258.1 GCA_030645775.1 Gallionella sp.
TGACGAAGGCATAGGTGGCAAATGTCAGCGTGATTGAGCCTGCCATCAATCGAGTGAAATAGGTGGAGGCATTGGCGGTAATGACAAAACCACGCGCGATCACAAAGAAATACATCGCCAATAAAATAAAATTGCCTGTCAGGCCGAATTCTTCCGAGTACACCGCAAAGATAAAGTCTGTGGTGCGCTCCGGCAAGAAGTCGAGATGTGACTGCGTGCCGTTCATATAGCCCTTGCCAAACAACCCGCCCGAGCCGACCGCAATCATACTCTGGATGGTGTGATAACCCTTGCCCAGCGCATCCTGCGAGGGGTCAAACAACATCAGAATCCGATGGCGCTGATACTCGTGCAGCAAATTCCACATCACCGGCGCACTGGCGATGCCGGCCAGTGCCAGGCCGCCCATTACGCGCCAGCTCAATCCCGCCAGAAACAGCACATAAAATCCGCTGGCTGAAATCAGCAGCGCGGTTCCCAGATCGGGTTGCCGTGCGATCAACGCCACCGGCATGAGCAACAATAACGTCGCCACAAAGTAATTCTTCATGGTCAGCGAGGCCTCGTGCTTCTCGAAATACCAGGCCATCATCAACGGCACACCGATTTTCATCAACTCGGACGGCTGTACGGTCGCCACCCCAAGGTTCAGCCAGCGCCGCGCGCCGTGGCTGATGTCACCAAACAGCGCCACGCCGATCAGCAACACCATGCCCAGCACATAAATCGGCACCGCCGTGCGCATCAGATAATGCAACGGTAAATTGGCCACCACCCATAAGCAGCACATTGCCACCATGATATTGGCGCCCTGTGCCAATACGCGTTCAAAATCATGGCCGCCAGCGCTATACAGGGTCAGCAGGCTGGCTGACATCAGCAGTCCCAGTCCGAGCAGCAGCGGCATATCCAGGTGTCCGATAAAGCCTTGCCAAAGTTGTCGCCTAGTCATGTTCTTCCTCAACATTCGCCACACCCGACGCGGCGCCCGTCTCCCTGGCGATGGCAGCCTCGCCTGGCATCTTGCCCAGCAGATAGTAATCCATCACCTTGCGCGCTATGGGCGCAGCCGTACTGCCGCCATGGCCGCCATTTTCAGCCAGCACCACCACGGCAATTCTGGGCTGTTCGGCAGGGGCGAAGGCCATGAACCAGGCGTGATCGTGATAGCGTTCGCTTATCTTGCTGGCATCATATTTTTCGCCCTGCTTCATGCCTATCACCTGGGCTGTGCCGGTTTTACCCGCGATCGCGTAGAGTGCACCGGCGGCGGCTTGTACTGCTGTACCACCGGGCTGCGTCACGGCGACCATGGCGCGTTTAACCAGATCAAGGTGTTCCGGCGCTATCTTCACATCAAGACCCGGCTTATTTTCCTGCAAAGACGATTTGCTGCTGCCTGATTTCCTCACTTCCCTCACCAGATGAGGTGTATGCCCGATACCGCCATTCGCCAGTGTCGCCGTCGCGTGAGCCAGCTGCAAGGGCGTCACCAGGCTGTAACCCTGACCGATGCCCACCGACACGGTGTCACCCGTATACCATTTCTGCTTGTAACGCTTCTGTTTCCATTCCTGAGAAGGCAACAGGCCCGACACTTCCCCATGCAGGTCTATGCCTGTTTTCTTGCCGAACCCGAAATTTGACAAGTAATTAAAAATATTATCTATCCCCAACTCCACCGCGAGGCCGTAATAGTAGGTGTCGCAGGACACAACAATGGACCTGAACAAGTTTACCGTGCCATGCCCTTCCTTTTTCCAGTCGCGATAGCGATGTCTGTTGCCAGGCAGGGTGTAAAAGCCCGGGTCGCTGATGGAGAGCTCAGGCGAGCGTGCATTGTAGAAAAGACCGGCCAGCGCCATGAATGGCTTGATCGTCGAGCCCGCCGGGTATTGCCCGCGCAGCGCACGATTATTGAGCGGGTGGTCGGGCGAATCATTCAACTCTTTCCAGCTTTCCTCATCAATCCCGTCTATAAACAGACTGGGGTCATAACCTGGCCGGCTGACAAAAGCCAGCACTTCGCCATTGGCAGGATCAATCGCCACCAGGGCGCCGCGATAGTCCCCAAAAGCCTGCTCGGCGATTTCCTGCAATTTGGCATCGATGCTCAGCACCAGCGTATTACCGGATACCGGCGCACTGCGCGACAGGATGCGCACTGCACGACCCGCCGAATCCACTTCGACCTGCTCTATGCCTGTCGTGCCATGCAATTCGTCTTCGTAGAATTGTTCCAGCCCGGTTTTGCCGATGTAATCGGTGCCGCGATAGTTTGACGTTTTGTCATTTTCCTCAAGCCGGTCCACATCGGCCTGATTGATACGTCCGATATAGCCGAGCAGGTGGGCTGTTTTATCCGCATAAGGATATTCACGGAACAAACGCGCCTTGATTTCGACACCTGGAAAACGATATTGCTGTGCGGCAAAACGCGCCACCTCTTCGTCACTTAAGCGACTGCGTATCAGCAAGGTCTCAAAATCATGGCTCTCTGCCATCAATTTCTTGAAGCGCTTTCGATCTCTGGGGGCAATATTAACCAGTGTGGCCAGTTCATTGATCGTAGCTTGCAGATTCGCCACCTTGCTTGGCGTAATTTCCAGCGTGTAACCCGAAAAATTATGCGCCAGCACCACGCCGTTTCTGTCCAGTATCAATCCGCGATTGGGTGTAATGGGTACGACCGAAATACGATTTTTTTCTGCCAGCGTCTGATAATAGTCATGGCGCATAGTTTGCAGATAAACGAAGCGCGCCAGCAAGATGGCCAGCAACAGCAGGACAAAGGCGATACTGATAACCAGCCGCAAGCGAAAATTAAATATCTCTTGCTGATGGTTTTTTAGCTCTACCCTGCTCATTCACGATCCACGCGCATCTGACGCATAGACTGAAACAGGACGCTGATCGGAACCCACAACAAGGTTGAAGTCAGACAGCCCAGCAGATAGGTCCACGCCACCTGACCGCTCACCTGCCAATGCACCAGAGCGTACATCGCATAAGTCAGCAGCAGAATGAAAAACACCTGCGTAGTTTGCTCGCGCAGGTCGAACATCTGTATACGACGACTCAACACCACCCCACCAAACGCCAGCACGGTGTAAGACAGCGCGTGTTGCCCGAACAAACTGGCATCGGATACATCAGCCAGAATGCCGACCGCCCATGCCAGGCCGATACCAAAGCGCAACGGTTTGTGCGTACACCAGTAAAGCATAGCCACGGCCACAAAATCGGGACGCAACGATAACCAGATGCCTTCCCACGGCAAACTATTGAGCAGCAGCGCGCCGAGTACACTCGCCATGATGAGCAGATTACTGACGGGGCGTTGAAGTTCCGGATGTGCCTGATCGAGATAAGACATCAGTTTCCCCCCGCTTTCCCGGACGTGGCCGCCACGGGCGGCGCTTGCGGACGTTCCGGCAGAGCGGGCAGCGCAGACAGCACCAGCAGATGTCTGTGCTTATCCACACCGCCTAGCGGCGAACAAATAATATTGGCAAAAGGATAGGCCGGATCGCGTTCTATCTTTTCCACAACGGCAACGGGAATGCCCGGCGGATAGAGGCCATCAATACCGGAGGTCACCAGTACATCGCCTTTTTGTATATCGGCACTGATCGGCATATAGCGCAACGATAACTGGCTGGTATTGCCGGCACCGAATGCGATGCTGCGCAAGCCGCTGCGCAACACTTGTACCGGCACGGCATGATTTTTTTCGGTAATCAGCGTCACTTCGGACAGCCAGGGATAAATACGCGTAACCTGTCCGATGATACCCTTGTCATCCATCACGACCTGACCGGCCTGTATACGGGCGGATCCACCCTTGTTGATAAGCACTTTCCGTTTGAAAACATCAATCTCGGCATACACAATTTCAGCAAATTGAACCGAAAACTGATTGCGCTGTTGCATTGCCAGCAAATTGCGCAATTGCTGATTTTCTTGCAGCAACGATTGCGATTGCACCAATTGTGCGGAATCACGCTCGTGCTGACGGTGTAATACTTTATTCGCTTCCAGCAAGCGGCTTTGTGCGACCAGAAAATCACCCGCCTGATGCCATAACGCACCCGGCAGGGTTGCCAAATGCTGTATCGGTGAAACCAGCACCGATAGTGCACTTCGGGTAGATTCAAGATAACGGAAACGTGCGTCTACAAACATCAGTAACAAGGAGAGCACCGCAAAAAACACCAGCCGTGCGCCGGGGCTGGGGCCGCGATTGAAAACCTGAAAAGTTTGCGTGCTATCCATCTTGGCGGGTAAGTGGTGAGTAGGGAGTAGTAAGTGACGAGTGGTTCGGCACTGCGTGCCTCAGTGGTTAGTGAAATGCTCGGGCAGTAAGTAGAAAATGGGAAGTGAGAAAAACCGCTTTCCCCACTTCCCACCGACCACTGACCACTTCCCGGCATTCCTTATTCTGTCGTAAAGATACCGGTTGATTTATCCATGCTTTCAAGCGCACGACCCGAACCGCGTACCACGCAAGTCAGGGGATCATCCGCGATCAGTACGGGCAAACCGGTTTCTTCCATCAGCAGACGGTCGATGTCGCGCAACAGCGCACCGCCGCCGGTCAGCACCATACCCTTGTTGGCAATATCTGCGCCCAGTTCCGGCGGCGTTTGTTCCAGCGCGATTTTCACCGCGCTGACGATATTGTTCAGCGGATCGGTCAGCGCCTCAAGAATTTCGTTGCTGGAAATGGTAAAGCTGCGCGGCACGCCTTCGGCCAGATTGCGCCCTTTCACTTCCATTTCGCGCACTTCAGAGCCCGGGAACGCGGAACCTATGGTTTTCTTGATGTCTTCTGCAGTCGTTTCGCCGATCAACATGCCGTAGTTACGACGTATGTAGTTAATGATGGCTTCGTCAAATTTGTCGCCGCCTACGCGCACCGATCCTGAATACACCGTGCCACCGAGTGAAATAACACCCACTTCGGTTGTCCCGCCGCCGATATCCACCACCATGGAGCCTGTTGCCTCTTCCACCGGCAAGCCTGCACCGATAGCGGCCGCCATCGGCTCTTCGATCAATTCCACCCGACGCGCACCGGCACCGATGGCAGATTCACGAATCGCACGACGCTCCACCTGGGTAGAACCGCAGGGAACACAAATCACGATCCGCGGGCTGGGGCTGAAGATACTGGCCTTGTAAACCTTGCGGATGAATTGCTTGAGCATCTGTTCGGTCACGGTAAAGTCGGCAATCACGCCATCCTTCATCGGTCGAATCGCAGTAATATTTCCGGGTGTACGCCCCAGCATCTGCTTGGCGCCCAGTCCCACCTGCTGAATGATCTTCTTGCCGTTCGGGCCGCCTTCCTGGCGTATGGCCACCACCGAAGGTTCATTCAGCACAATACCCTGTCCGCGCAACCAAATCAGCGTGTTCGCCGTACCCAGGTCTATCGCCAGATCGTTAGAAAAATAGCCGTTAAAAAGTCCAAACATGTTGATTCCCGAAAAGTCCAAAATGGTGTGCTACACAAACGCGATATGATACTCTATCAGCCTCATTTATATAAAGCTTTTACTATGTCATTAAGCACTGCCGACGTTCAAAAAGTGGCGCGCCTTGCGCGACTGGCCATGAACGACACCGAAATCGAAGCCGCCAGAACCCAGTTGTCCGGCATTTTTGAACTGATCGCCGAGATGCAGGCCGTGGATACCACCGGCATCGCCCCGATGTCGCATGCGCAGGACTTGTCGCAGCGCCTGCGTGACGACATCGTCACCGAGACTAATCAGCGTGAACTGTTCCAGTCCATCGCACCGCAAGTCGAAACAGGCCTCTACCTTGTCCCGCAAGTCATTGAGTAAAACATCATGTTGAATTCCAGTCTCAAGCAAATAAGCGCGGCACTGCGCGCCAAACAAATTTCCAGCGTCGAGCTGACGCAACTCTATCTCGATCGCATCGCTACGCATAATCCAGTATATAACGCCTACATCACCGTGGATGCCAAGACCAGTCTGGCGCAGGCAGTCGCGGCCGATGCATTGCTGGCCGGCGGTGGCGCACAAGCCCTGACCGGTATTCCCATCGCGCAAAAAGACATCTTCTGCGCCAAGGGCTGGCGCACCACCTGCGGCTCGAAGATGCTGGCGGATTTCATCGCGCCTTACGATGCGCATGTCATCGAGCAATTCAACAAGGCGGGGGCGGTCAATCTGGGCAAAACCAACATGGACGAATTCGCCATGGGTTCTTCCAACGAAACTTCGTATTTCGGCCCGGTAAGAAACCCCTGGAATCAGAAGGCCGTACCCGGCGGCAGTTCAGGCGGCGCAGCTTCCGCCGTTGCAGCACGTCTGTGCGCGGCGGCAACCGGCACCGACACCGGCGGCTCGATACGCCAACCGGCGGCCTTGTGCGGCATCACCGGCATCAAGCCGACCTACGGCACCGTGTCGCGCTACGGCATGATCGCCTTCGCGTCGAGTCTCGATCAGGCAGGCCCGATGGCACGCAGCGCGGAAGATTGCGCGCTGCTGCTGAACGTGATGACCGGCTTCGACGAGCGAGATTCGACCAGCTTGCAGCGCGAGCAGGAGGATTACACCCGCGATTTGAACAAACCGCTGGCAGGATTGCGCATCGGATTACCGAGAGAATTCTTCGCCGAAGGCCTGTCCGCAGATGTAGGCAGTCGCGTACAGGAAGCGATTACCGAATACCGCAAACTGGGCGCCGTGATCGTCGAGATCAGCCTGCCCAATACGCGCCTTGCCGTGCCGGTGTATTACGTGCTTGCCCCGGCGGAAGCCTCCAGCAACTTGTCGCGTTTCGACGGCGTGCGCTACGGCTATCGCGCACCGGAATACACCGATCTGGCTGACATGTACGAAAAGAGCCGTTCGCAGGGCTTCGGCGAGGAAGTCAAACGCCGCATCATGATCGGCACCTATGTGCTGAGCCACGGCTATTACGATGCCTATTATTTGCAGGCACAGAAAATCCGCCGCCTGATTGCACAGGATTTTACCGATGCGTTCAAACAGTGCGACGTGATCATGGGGCCAACCAGCCCTTCCACCGCCTTCAACCTCGGTGAAAAGGGCGACGATCCGGTGCAGATGTATCTGTCCGACATCTACACCATCGCGGTGAATCTGGCTGGTTTACCCGGCATGTCCATCCCCTGCGGCTTCGGCGATAACGCGATGCCCGTCGGCTTGCAGATCATCGGCAACTATTTCGACGAGGCGCGCATGTTGAACGTCGCGCATCAATATCAACTGACGACCGACTGGCACAGTCGCGCGCCGCAAGGTTTTTAAGGAATCGTTATGTCTTGGGAAATCGTCATCGGGCTGGAAGTGCACACGCAACTCTCCACTCATACCAAAATTTTTTCCGGCGCCTCCACCACCTATGGTGCTGAGCCGAACACGCAGGCGGATGCGGTGAGCATCGCGCTGCCCGGCGTATTGCCGGTGCTGAATAAAGGTGCAGTCGAACGCGCTGTCAAATTCGGGCTGGCGGTCGGCGCGCACATCGCGCCGCGCTCGGTGTTCGCCCGCAAGAATTACTTCTATCCTGACCTGCCCAAGGGCTACCAAATCAGCCAGTTCGACCTGCCGGTCGTGGGCATGGGGGCACTGACCATACAGGTGGAGCCGCTTTCCGGCAACGCCCAGCCCTATGAAAAAGTGGTGCGCATCCCCCGCGCCCATCTGGAAGAGGATGCGGGTATATCAGTACATGGCGCCTCGCAGGGCATGACCGGCGTGGACTTGAACCGGGCAGGCACGCCGCTGCTGGAAATCGTCTCCGAACCTGACATGAGCTCGGCCGCCGAGGCGGTTGCCTATGCGAAAGCGTTGCATTCGCTGGTGCGCTGGATCGGCATCAGTGACGGCAACATGCAGGAAGGCTCGTTTCGCTGCGACGTCAACGTGTCGGTGCGTAAACCTGGCGAGCCGCTCGGCACGCGCCGCGAGATCAAAAACCTCAATTCATTCAAGTACATGCAGCAGGCGATCGATTACGAGGTGCAGTGGCAGATCGACACGATCGAGAGCGGCGGAAAGATACATCAGGCCACCATCCTGTTTAACCCGGATACCGGCGAGACGCGCGCGATGCGCAGCAAGGAGGACGCACACGACTACCGCTACTTCCCCGAACCAGACCTGCTGCCGCTGGACATCACGCCCCAAATGCTGGACGCAATGCGCGCCACCCTGCCTGAACTGCCGGAAGCGCGCCGCGCACGCTACGTGAATGAACTCGGCTTATCCGCCTATGACGCAGCTAGCCTGACCTCATCACGCGAAATGGCCGATTATTTCGACACGGTGCTGGCCGATATCTCCTCCCCTGATAAGGGGAGGTCGGGAGGGGTTCTAGCCAAGCTGTGCGCCAACTGGCTGACCGGCGAGCTGTCAGCCCAACTCAACCGCGACAGCCTGGATATGGCGCAATGCCCTGTTTCAACTGGGCAAATGAGCGGCATGCTGACCCGCATCGCGGACAACACCATTTCCAACTCCGGCGCCAAGGAAGTTTTCCGCACGCTGTGGAGCGACGGTGGCGAGGCCGATGCGATTATCGAAGCAAAAGGCTTGAAACAGGTTTCGGATTCCGGTGCGATCGAAGCGCTGGTGGATGAGATCATCGCCGCCCAGGCCGATAAGGTTGCCGAATATCGTTCTGGAAAAGACAAGCTGTTCGGTTTCTTTGTGGGTCTTGCGATGAAGGCCAGCAAGGG
>JAUSLX010000262.1 GCA_030645775.1 Gallionella sp.
CCAATATCGACGTGGATATGATTATCCAGAATGTCGGCGTGGACGGCACAACAGACTTTTCCTTTACCGTACATCGCAATGAGTTTTCCAAAGCGATGGACATACTCAACAATGAAGTTTTGCCTCACATCGGCGCGCGTAAGGTAATAGGCGACAATAAGGCGGCCAAGGTCTCTGTGGTGGGCGTTGGCATGCGCTCCCATGTCGGCATCGCCAGTAAAATGTTCCGCACGCTGGCGGAAGAAGGTATCAATATCCAGATGATCTCCACCTCGGAAATCAAGATTTCAGTCGTCATTGATGAAAAATATCTGGAATTGGCGGTGCGAGTGTTGCACAAAGCGTTCGATCTGGATCAGGAAGACGCATAAATAATTTGACAGGGCGGGCTGTTCCACTTAATATGCGCGGCCTTCGGAGAGGTGGCCGAGTGGTCGAAGGCACTCCCCTGCTAAGGGAGCATTCGGGGATAACCTGAATCGAGGGTTCGAATCCCTCCTTCTCCGCCAAGGTAATTGTATCAAAATGTTGTTTAGTTTCACTTTGCGCCCGTAGCTCAGATGGATAGAGTACTTGGCTACGAACCAAGGGGTCGGGCGTTCGAATCGCTCCGGGCGCACCATATTCGGATGTAAAATCAATAGCTTAGCGTAACCCGCTAGGCTATTTTTCTTTTCAGTAAAGTCATTGCCGGACTTTTGCCGGACTTGATCCGGCAGACACTATTGACTGCTTTTAGCAATTCATCGATTTCAGGTGCGGAATAGTGCGATGTAATGTCACCATTCTTGTGCCCCAGAGACTATTTTGATTGCAACAAGGATGCTGGCAGTAACAGTCTGTCGGCTTTACCTGGTAAAGGGATAAAGCCAAAGTGCTGATAAAACGAAATAGATTTGTCATCTTTCGCATCAACAATGATTCCGACCACGGCCAGAACAGAGCTGGCCTGGAATACTCTTTGACAAGCGTCGGCGAGCAAAATTGAGCCCAAACCTTGGTCTTGTGATTCATTATCTACGGCCAGTCGGCCGATCAGCGCAACCGGTACCGGATAGCGAGGGAGTTTTCGTGCAAGCGCTGTCGGAAGGCTTGAGCAACTTACGCTGCCAGCACTTAAGGTAAAGAACCCCGCCAGCTTTTTTGAGTCACTTGTAGGCGCCGCAACAAAAACACGAGAAACATTTTTGCGTACATCTTGCGAGGCATAGCGACGAATGTAGTCATCCAGAGGTTCTGATCCACACCTGAAACTAGCCGAATCAATGTCCGCATCAAGTGGACGGATAAGGTATTCCATCAGCGAACCTGTTGGGCGTGACGTTTGAATGCGCGATTCAAGGCTACATTTGGAATGGCGGGAACATCAAGCGCTGCCAGGAAAGACTCGAAGTCCTTTGGATTCAATGTAATTGATTCATGCTCCTGTACAATACGTTCAGCTGACGCGAGCGCATTTGACAGCACAAATTCTGAAATGCTGACGTGTGCGTAACTGGCTGCTTTATCCAGTAACTGGCGTGTGTAGCTGTCGCATCTAATATTCAGGCGACTTTCCTTGGTCATTGTTGTTTCCACGATGGACTCCTAAAGTTTGATGACGATATTGTGCG
>JAUSLX010000085.1 GCA_030645775.1 Gallionella sp.
GTTTTGCTACCTTGCCTCAGGAAGACGCCGTCCGCGCCGCTGTGATGGCGGTTGCCGAGGCCAGTTATGTGTTTACGACCACCAAATCGAAGCCCGAGGGCAGGGCGATTCAGCGCGTTGTCATGGGGTTGCCGAACGCGCCGAAGTTCAAGCCCGTTTTTGACCAGGTAGTTGCCGCAGTGGCGGGCATTGAGTTCGCTAAAGAATGGGCCAATCGACCGGCCAACCATGCGACGCCAACACTGTTGGCGGGCGCCGCCAGGTCATTGGCCAAGTTGCCGCATATCAAATGCGAAGTGCTGGGCCCCAAAGAGGTGGCCAAGCTGGCGATGGGCGCTTTCATGGCGGTCGCGCAGGGCTCTGAGGAACCTTTGCGCTTTATTGTGTTGCGCTACGACGGTACGGTGAAGTCTGAGGCGCCCACGGTTTTGGTGGGCAAGGGCATCACCTTTGACAGCGGCGGCATTTCCATCAAGCCTGCGGCCGAGATGGACGAGATGAAGTTCGACATGTCAGGCGCCGCCAGTGTGTTGGGCGTTTTTCGGGCCTTGGCAGAGCTGAAACCCGCCATTAACGTGATCGGCTTGATTCCCGCCTGTGAAAACCTGCTCAATGGCCGGGCCGTCAAGCCGGGCGACGTGGTGACCAGCATGAGTGGCCAGACCATTGAAATCCTCAATACCGATGCCGAAGGTCGATTGGTGCTGTGCGACGCTTTAATCTATGCCGAACGCTTCAAACCCCGTGCCGTGGTGGACGTCGCCACGCTCACAGGTGCCTGCGTGGTGGCCTTGGGTGCGGCGCGCAGCGGCCTTTTCTGCGCGAATGACGAATTGGCCGCGGCCCTGTTGTCGGCGGGTGACACCTCGCTTGATCTGTGCTGGCGCATGCCGTTGGACGACGATTACGCCGAGGGCCTCAAATCCAATTTTGCCGATGTTGCCAACGTGGGCGGACGCGCCGGTGGCGCCATTACCGCGGCCAAGTTTCTGCAGCGTTTCACGGGCAAGTTCCCATGGGCTCACCTGGACATAGCCGGAACGGCCTGGAAGAGCGGGGCCACCAAAGGCGCCACCGGTCGTCCGGTCGCGCTGCTGCTGGAATACCTGCTGACTTCAGGAAAATAAGTGGCATCAAAAATGACCGAGGTGGCATTTCACTTCAATGCACCTGACCGGGTGGCCTATGCTTGCCGACTGCTGCGCAAGGCCGTGAGCAGTGGTGCAAGGATTGTGGTGACGGGCCACGCTGACACATTACAGGCGCTGGATAGCGCACTGTGGACTTTTTCACCGGTTGATTTTGTGGCCCATTGTCATCTGGCGAGCGACGCCTGGGTCGTGGCTGCGTCGCCCGTGATTCTGGCGCCATCAATTGAGTCCGTGCCCCATCAGCAGGTGCTGCTCAATATTGGCCATCTCGTGCCAAGTGGTTTTGAGCGGTTTGCGCGTGTGATTGAGGTCGTTGGAATGGACGACGAAGACCGTCAGCATGCACGAAGCCGCTGGAAGCATTACACCGATCAAGGCTTCGCTATCAAGCGTCATGATCTGACTTTGAAACCTTCTTAGCGATGAGCACGATACCCCGAAATCTGCCCCGATTTTTGCCAACCTTGACTGAAGTTGTGCATCCAGACGAGTTGGTCCGGATCGCGGTTCCGGCGATGCCGGGCCTTGAGGAAACAGTGTTATCAGTGATGCAGCGGGTGGAGCCGGTGATTGAGCGCCGGCTGCGTGAAGAAGCCGATGCCATGCTTCGCAATATGGTGGCTGAACAACTGCAGCGCTTGAGTGCGTGCCTCAGGCAAGAATTTGAAATTCTCGTGCGTCAAGCCGTGTCTGAGGCGATGACATCCCAGTCAAGTCAGCATAAGTTGAAATAATGATGCATTACCGAATAGGTTGGTGTCTTCCCTATGTTTCTGGCTTAAAAATTGCGTTATCGTGCCGGGTGTGGAGCTATTAGATTCACATTTTTTTAAACTATGGAGTTGTCTATGCAAATGAAATTGAGAATAACCGTTGCTGCCGCGATTACTGCTGCCGCTGGCGTAGCCATGGCGCAGGACATGGTCGTCAAGATCGGTCATGTCGCCCCTGTTTCGGGCGCGCAGGCTTCTTACGGAAGAGACAACGAAAATGGTGCCCGCATGGCCATAGAAGATCTGAACGCCGCTGGCGTGATGATCGGTGGCAAGAAGGTGAAGTTTGAGCTCTTGGCTGAAGATGATGCTGCTGATCCCAAGCAAGGTGCATCTGTTGCACAAAAACTGTGCGACGCCAAAGTGGCTGGTGTGGCTGGCCACCTGAATTCGGGCACCACCATCCCCGCGTCCAAGATTTACAACGATTGTGGGATTCCCATGATCACCCCCTCTGCAACCAACCCCAACCTGACCAAGCCTGGCTACAAAACCACGTTCCGCTTGCTGGCGAATGACAACGCACTGGGTGCAGGCCTGGCCTTTTACGCCGCTGACGCTTTGAAGCTCAAGCGCATCGCCGTGATTGATGACCGTACCGCTTACGGTCAAGGCGTGGCGGACGTATTCAAGAAGACGGCTGCCTCCAAAGGTATCACCATCGTTGACGAGCAGTTCACCACCGACAAGTCCGTTGATTTCATGTCCATCCTGACGTCCATCAAGGGCAAGAATCCGGACGGCGTTTTCTTCGGCGGCATGGACCCCCAAGCGGGCCCGATGCTGCGTCAGATGGAGCAACTCGGCCTCAGCAATGTCAAGTACTTTGGTGGCGATGGCATCTGCACCAATGACCTGATCAAACAGGCTGCCGGCGCCAAAACGCTGGAGAATGTGGTTTGCGCTGAAGGCGGCGCATCGTTAGACAAGATGCCTGGCGGTACCGCCTGGAAAAAGCGTTATGACGCCAAGTTCCCAGGTCAGTTCCAGGTCTACAGCCCTTACGTCTATGACGCAATTCACGTGTTGGTTGATGCCATGAAGCGTGCGGGTAGTGCAGACCCCAAGGTTTATACGTCGTTTATTGGGGCGACAAACTACCAGGGCGTGACGACCAAAGTGCAGTTTGAGCCCAATGGCGAGTTGAAAAACCCGGCCATGACCCTGTATACCTACAAGGGCGGCAAGAAGGTCGCGCTGAACTAATTCAGTTTTTTCCAGAGCAGCAAAAAAAGCCACCTCCGGGTGGCTTTTTTCTTGACCCCTTGGCCCGCGCGGCGGAAATAGGTCCTTGGCTCAGCTAAAATACGAGTTGCTGGAGCGGTGGATGAGCGGTTTAAGTCATACGCCTGGAAAGCGTACGAGGGGTAAAACCCTCCGCGGGTTCGAATCCCGCCTGCTCCGCCAGTAATACATGTCTTGAATCATCCGCAGACATACAAGATCCCGCAGTTCTCTTATGAGAGCTGCGGGTTTTTTGTTTTCTGTCGTCTAACTACGCCCGCTGCGTTTGCACCATTTTCATGGCCGATGAAATCAGCGCGGATACTTCAGTCATGTTGCTGGGCACGATGAGGGTTGTGGTGGCATCTGCTGCAACTTTTGAGTAAGCGTCCACGGCTTTTTCGGCCACCTTGAGCTGCACGGCTTCAGCGCCACCGGGCTGGCGAATCGCGGCGGCAATACGCTCGATCGCTCCGGCGGTCGCCTCGGCGACGGCGGTGATGGATTGGGCGTCACCCTGGGCCTTGTTGATCACGGCTTGTTTCTCGCCTTCAGAGCGCGCAATGAAGGCCTCACGTTCGCCGGTGGCAATATTGATCTGTTCCTGGCGGCGACCTTCGGACGCGGCAATCAGCGCGCGCTTTTCGCGCTCTGCGGTAATTTGCTGCTGCATGGCGTGCAGTATCTCTTTGGGCGGCGTCAGATCCTTGATTTCGTAGCGCAGCACCTTGACGCCCCAATTCAAGGCGGCTTCATCAATGGCCTGCACCACTTGGGCGTTGATGATGTCGCGTTCTTCAAATGTTTTATCGAGTTCCAGCTTGCCGATGACCGAGCGCAGCGAGGTTTGTGCCAATTGGGAGATCGCCATGATGTAGTTGCTCGACCCATAGCTGGCCCGCATGGCATCCGTCACCTGAAAATACAGAATGCCGTCCACCGTCAATTGCGTGTTGTCACGGGTTATGCAGACCTGGCTGGGCACATCGAGCGGCACTTCCTTGAGCATGTGCTTGTAGGCGACCCGATCAATAAATGGGATCACGATATTCAGTCCCGGCAACAACGCCGCATGAAAGCGCCCCAGGCGCTCAACCACCCATGAATTTTGCTGTGGCACTACCTTGAGCGCCTTGATTATAAAAATAATGGCAGCGACCAGTATAAGCAACGAGATTTCCATGTTTCCTCCTTAGGGTGTTACGGTTTGCGATGCGTCAAAACCAGACTGGAGCCGCGCATCTCCTTGATGTAGAACGTTCCTGCGCGTGGCATATCGGCAGACTCGGGTTCGGCATCCCACGCAGCCCCCCGGTATAAAACCCGGGCCGTGCCATTCTCGTGCCACGTTTCTACCTGTACGGGCTGCCCGACATCCAGACTGGCGTCAGCCACCTTGTTGAGGTGAGCATTTTTCCACTGCCTCAGGCTAATTGTGCCGACGACCGCCGCCAGCGCGCAAAGCGTCAACTGCCATGCGACGCTCGCATCCAGCAAGGCGGCGAAACCCCCTACAGCCATCGCAACGGATAGCACCAGCAAGTAGAACGTACCCGTTGCCATTTCCAGTCCGAGCAATACCAAAGCCAACAAAAACCAGTAAATGTAAACTGCCATCGCCTCCCCCCCCATTTTTCAGCACAGTGCCACCTGCCAGAAGCTTGAATATACCAGCAAGACGGATGGGTCATGCGCCTGATTGTAAATTGCCACACATAAAAAAAGGCGCCGCAGCGCCCTTTTCTGAGTTTTCGACAGGTTCCTATTTACGACGCAACATCATGCGTTCCATCAAGCCGTCTTTCGTGATGAACTGATGCTTGAGCGCGCCCAGAATATGCAATCCCACCAATACGATCAGAACTGTAACCAGTACTTCGTGTACTTCATGGGCAGCCACACCGGTAAATTTCTGCGGCAACAAACTCGCATCACCTGCCAGCAATGCCCGGCTCACGTCACTGGTAAGAACCTGCATCATCCCGCTCACCGGCAACAGGAACAACACCAGATACATGAGGTGATGGATGCCCTTGGCCACTTTATCCATAGGCGTATTGCCCACGGGAGCCGGCACGCCGTCCTTGCTGCGGAACAGCAGACGCATCACCGTCAGCAACAGCACCGCGCCACCCACCAGTGCGTGCGCAATATAGCCAGCCAGGGTTGCGCCCTCCGCTTTTCTCAAATCATGCACCGATTCACCCAAGAACCAGGCAGCGACCAGTAATACCAGAGTCAGCCAGTGAACGATTACCATGCGTTTGCTATATTGCGTCATAATATTTCCCCCTTAGGAATTAAAAAACCTGTCAGATAGGCGATCATCGGACAAGTTCCATAGTGTTGCAAGAATGCGCGCAATTTACCCGAAACGCGCAGAATGTACAGTTTTTTATGGTGAGCAGCTACAGGTCAATCAGCGTAGAGATAACACAGATATCACCCGTAATCATGTTCACTCCTCATGGTCTGCTTGCGCATGTCGCAGCACCTTGAAGATCACGTCGAAACCGAAACCCCGCGATTGCATGAAACGCATCTGGCGGGCTTTTTCCTTGTCATCCTGCGGCAATACGCCAAATTTTCTTTGCCATACGCCGCACGCCGATTCCAGTTCAGTTTCTTTCAACTCCGGCATAGCCTGTGCAATCAGCTCTTCACCTATGCCCTTCTGGCGCAGCTCGTGGGTAATGCGCTGCGTACCGAAGCGGAGACGCCTGGCGTGCAACAGTTGCGTCACAGCACGGGCATCGGACAACCAGCCGCGAGCGGTCAAATCGTCCAGCAGAGCCTCCAGCTCAACGGGCTGCAACTGCTCAAAATCATCCTCGATTTGAACATAAGGGCGCAATTTGGCAGCCAGCTCGGCGCGGCTGTACTCACGCCGCGCCAGATACTGCAACGCCCGCGTCTTGAGAGTTAATTCAGGCTTTTTCCTCATCAGCCTTCGCCTTTACAGCGGCTTTTTTGCTCTGCTTCTCACCCGCATCCAGCAACGACACGCCCAATGCTTCGCGCACCTTATTCTCAATTTCAAAGGCGATTTCAGGATGTTCGCGCAAGTATTCGCGTGCATTGTCCTTGCCCTGGCCGATTTTCTCACCCTTGTAGCTGTACCAGGCGCCGGACTTTTCCACCAATTTGTGCTCCACGCCCAACTCGACGACCTCACCTTCACGGGAGATGCCTTCGCCGAACAGGATATCGAAACGCGCTTCCTTGAACGGCGGCGCCACCTTATTTTTCACGACCTTGACGCGCGTCTCGTTGCCGATCACTTCGTCGCCCTTCTTGATTGAACCGGTGCGGCGAATATCCAGGCGCACCGAGGCGTAAAATTTCAGCGCATTGCCGCCGGTGGTGGTTTCAGGATTACCGAACATCACGCCTATCTTCATGCGGATCTGATTGATGAAGATCACCAGCGTGTTGGAACGCTTGATGTTCGCCGTCAGCTTGCGCAGTGCCTGTGACATCAGACGCGCATGCAGCCCCATTTGCGCATCGCCCATTTCGCCTTCTATTTCCGCCTTGGGCGTCAACGCGGCAACCGAGTCGATCACCACCACATCCACCGACCCGGAACGCACCAGCATGTCGGTGATCTCCAGCGCCTGCTCGCCGTTGTCTGGTTGCGAAATCAGCAGATCTTCCACTTTCACGCCCAGCTTCTGCGCGTATTGCGGATCAAGCGCGTGTTCCGCATCGATAAACGCTGCCGTACCGCCCAGCTTCTGCATTTCGGCGATGATTTGCAGGGTCAGCGTGGTCTTTCCGGAAGATTCCGGGCCGTAAATTTCCACCACGCGGCCACGCGGCAGGCCGCCTACGCCGAGCGCGATATCCAGCCCCAGTGAACCCGTGGAAACCACCTGTATGTCCTGCGCCACTTCGTTTTCACCGAGGCGCATGATGGAACCCTTGCCGAATTGCTTCTCGATCTGGCTCAGTGCAGCCGCGAGTGCTTTGCTTTTATTGTCATCCATTTTTTATCCTTTAAAAATTTGTGCGCGGATTATGGCATACCCATACACACTTGAACAGAACGATCGTTCTTTTAATTGTTTTCAGGCTGATTCGCTACGTTGGTTGAGCAGGTCTATTATTCCCTGCAGTGCGATACGCACCGCCTGTGCGCGCACCTCAGAGCGGTTTCCGGCAAGCTGATGTCGCTGCGCATGGATCGCCCCGTGCCGCATCCCCCAGGCAAACCATACCGTACCTACCGGTTTGTCCTGCGTTCCGCCACCCGGGCCTGCGATGCCGCTGACCGCCAGTGTCACCTGCGCATGACTGTGATGCAGTGCGCCTTCCACCATTTCGCGCACCACGGCCTCGGATACCGCACCATAACGATCCAGCGTTGCATCGAGCACACCCAGCATTTCCTGTTTGGACAGATTGGAATACGTTACAAAACCGCGCTCGAACCAGGCCGAGCTGCCCGCCACTTCGGTAATCGCCTGTGCCACACCGCCGCCGGTACAGGATTCCGCCGTCGCCAGCATCAGTCCGTGCGCCTTGAGCAATCCGCCTAGCTGGGCAGCGAGAATATCCATCTCAGTCGTTCAGGCCGCGCGCCAGATCGTTCTCGATATCCACCACCGCCTCCAGCCCCACCGAGATGCGTATCAAACCGTCAGTGATGCCGGCCGCCGCGCGCGCTTCAGGGCTGATGCGCGCATGGGTGGTGCTGGCGGAATGGCAGATGGTGGTGCGCGTGTCGCCCAAATTGGCGGTAATCGACAGCATGCGGGTCGCGTCGATCACACGCCAGGCGGCTTCCTTGCCACCCGCCACCTCGAACGACACGATGCCGCCGCCGGCTTTTTGCTGGCGCATCGCCAGTTCGTGTTGCGGGTGC
This sequence comes from Gallionella sp., assembly GCA_030645775.1. Lineage (GTDB taxonomy): Bacteria > Pseudomonadota > Gammaproteobacteria > Burkholderiales > Gallionellaceae > Gallionella. Next base: position 8,016 of record JAUSLX010000085.1, read on the forward strand.
GACGGCAAGCCCGGATAGAATACCCGCGCCACGTTAGGCTGCGCTTCCAGCCACTTCGCCAGTTCCAAAGCGCCGGCACTGTGCGCATCCATGCGCAACTTCAGCGTCTCCATGCCCTTCAGGAATATCCAGGCATTGAACGCGCTCATAGTCGGCCCTGCGGTGCGCAGGAAACCGTATACCCCTTCCAGATGTTTTTTACTTCCAAGCACCGCGCCTCCCAACACACGGCCCTGTCCGTCCAGATATTTGGTAGCGGAATGAATCACAATGTCCGCGCCCAGCTCAATCGGGCGTTGCAATATGGGTGTGCAGAAACAGTTATCCACCGCCAGCAACGCGCCGCAAGTCTTCGCCACGAACGCGATGGCGGCAATATCGGATATTTCGGTGAGCGGATTGGACGGTGTTTCCAGAAAAAACAAGCGCGTATCGGGTCGCACCGCGGCTTGCCACTCGGCCACATCCGTGGCGGAAACATAGGTCGTTTCGACACCGAATTTCCTGATGACATTATTGAACAGATTCACGGTAGAGCCGAACAGGCTGACGGACGCAACGATGTGATCGCCCGCCTTGAGTACGCCCATGACGCATGCCAGTATCGCCGCCATGCCTGAAGCCGTGGCGATGCATTGCTCCGCACCTTCCAGTGCAGCAAGACGCTCTTCGAACATCGTGACGCTGGGATTGGTAAAACGTGAATAAATATTGCCCGGCTGCTCGCCGATGAAACGCGCAGCAGCCTGTGCTGCGCTTTCAAACACGAAGCTGGATGTCAGAAACATCGCTTCACTGTGCTCGCCAAACTGGCTGCGCACCGTGCCTGCCCGCACCGCCAGCGTTTCAGGTTGATAATTTTCTTCGTTCATTCTGATCCTTCACTCACGCGGGTTTAGTCACTTACAGGTTTAATCCGCCATGTCAAAACGTGACAAGATTGGTGTTTTTCGTAGGTCGGGATTTATCCCGACAAGACGTGTTAAATGAAGCAAAAACGTCGGGATAAATCCCGACCTACAGTTCCGGCTTGCCCTGCTTAGGGTTTACGATTTTCTACTAACGACTAGCGACTAGCGACTAGCAACTAGCAACTAGTTGTCTTTCTCACATCGAAGTGGCACTCATTGCCAGCTCCAGCTCCATCTGATCATCGTCGACTACCTTGTTTGCCTTGCCACCCGCACGTCCCTGTTCGATCTTGTCCAGATATGCCGGCGTAATGTCGCCTGTGATGTAGATTCCATCAAAGCAGGAGGCCTCATAATCCGTGATTTCCGGATTGGCCTTGCGAACGGCCGCCTTCAAATCTTCCAGATCCTGATAGATCAACGCATCGGCACCGATTTCGCGGCAGATTTCTTCATCGGAACGACCCGTCGCAATCAACTCCGCACGGCTGGGCATGTCGATGCCATACACATTAGGATAACGCACCGGCGGAGCGGCAGAGGCGAAATACACCTTCAGCGCCCCAGCATCCCGCGCCATTTGCACGATCTCACGGCTGGTGGTACCGCGCACGATAGAATCATCCACCAGCAATACATTCTTTCCCTTGAATTCGACACCGATGGCATTCAACTTCTGACGTACCGATTTTTTGCGCAGCGCCTGCCCCGGCATGATAAAGGTGCGGCCGATATAACGATTCTTTACAAAACCTTCGCGAAACGGAATATTCAGGCGGTTCGCCAGTTGCAGTGCGCTGGGGCGACTGGAATCGGGAATCGGGATCACCACGTCGACTTTCACCTCCGGCCAGACACGCGCCAGCTTGTCGGCCAGATATTCACCCATATACAGGCGCGACTCATACACCGACACGCCATCCATCACCGAATCCGGGCGGGCAAAATAAACATATTCGAATATGCAAGGGTTTAACACGGGATTATCGCTGCACTGCTTGCTGTGCAGTTGGCCATCGAAGTCCACAAACACGGCTTCGCCAGGCGCGATATCGCGCATAAATTTGAAGCCCAGCGTATCCAGTGCAACGCCTTCCGAAGCAATCAGATATTCCGTACCGGATTCTGTTTCATTCACGCCGATGACCAGCGGGCGTATGCCGTGACTATCGCGAAACGCCAGCAGACCATAACCGGCAATAATCGCCACCACCGCATACGCGCCGCGACAGCGCTGATGCACGCTGGAAACAGCGGAGAAAATAGTTGCCGCATCCAGACGCAAGCCTTTGCATTTTGCCTGCAACTCATGCGCCAGCACATTCAGCAATACTTCCGAATCAGAGTTGGTGTTGACGTGGCGCAAATCCTGCACGAACAATTGTTTCTTGAGTTCTTCAGCATTGGTCAGATTACCGTTATGCCCGAGCACGATGCCGAATGGAGAATTCACATAAAACGGCTGCGCTTCATTGTGATCCACTGCGGAACCGGCAGTCGGATAACGCACGTGGGCAATACCCGTATTGCCCTGCAGGGCGCGCATGTTACGGGTGCGAAACACATCGCGCACCAGACCATTGCCTTTATGCAGATGAATGGTATCGCCATCCATGGTCGCAATACCGGCGGCATCCTGGCCTCGATGCTGTAAAACCTGCAAGCCATCATACAAAAGCTGGTTAGCTGGCGTATACGAGACCACTCCGAGAATGCCGCACATGTTTATTTCCTAATAGTTAAATACGATTTCTGTAATGTATGCGCCGGGCAATATTGTCCGGCAACCATACTTTTGTCTGCATGGCGACATTTTCCGCCACCCGGCTGAATTGCGCCTCGCGCCACAGCGCCTGCTCAGGCAAATCCGACATGCCCGCCAGCCATACCAAAGCCAGTATCACCAGCACGCCGCGCAATAATCCGAACACGCCACCCAACACACTGTCCAGCACGCCCAAGCCGACCGCCTTGATCAGTTTTGTGAACAACCAGACCAACATACCCCAGACGATCAAGGCCACAATGAACACCAGCGCATAAGCTATAGCAACACGAGCGAACTCCTGACTGATCGGCAGCAACGGTTCGATGTCCGCTGCAAACATCCGGCTGAGCACAAACGCCAGTGGCCAGCCCAGCAACGACAACACTTCATAAACCAGACCACGCCACAATCCCAGCAACAACGACACCAGCATGATGCCTATGATCGCATAATCGAACCCTGTCATTTAACTGCCGTTATCACCGGATGCAAACCATGCTTCTCCAACAACAGACGTACTTTTTCCGCCTTGACGCGCTCCGCATAGGGCCCGACACGTACCCGCGTGGTACCACTGATCAGTTCTGTATAGGCCTTAAAGCCCCATGCCTTCAATTTGTCCGCTTCCTGCGTCGCCGTCGCGGCGTTGGAAAATGCCCCTACCTGCACGATATAGTTTGCTGCCTCCGTTGGCCTGACCTCTGCCTTCACGACCTCTGGCTCCGGTGTTGCAACGGGTTGTTTTTTAACTTCCTGCTTAACGATATGCCCCGTTGCAACAGGCGGTTTTTCGTCCGGAACGGCAATCACCTCGGAAACCGCAATTGGACTGACGAAAACGGCTGATTCTGCGTTCGCTTCCGCCACTTCGGATGCCGCGACATCGGGAACAAACTCCTCTGCCTTGTCAACAGCCGGAATGCGCAAATCAATGTCCTGTCCGCTCGGTTTGGGTTCGCTGTCCAGCACCATGGGCAATATCACGACTATCGCCAACGCCAGCGCAATCGCACCGATCAGGCGACGACGCGCGAAACGCTTGATATTCAGTTCTTCTTCCGTACCTTGCTTAGCCATAACCTGATCCCGCCAAAATAAATCCCCTGCCCGCCCTGAAAATCAGCGCATGCAGGCAGTAATCGTTCATCCTAGAAAAAGCAGTTGTCCGCAGATTACACAGATTAAAACTTATTAAACAAAGGGTTACAAAAAAACTTATGGCAACCCATCAGGTGAAAGCGCCAACACCTGTAACTGTTTGAAAATCTGCGTAATCTGCGTAATCTGCGGATTGAACTGAGGTTTTAAGGTTCATGTAACGCGCACGCCTCTTGCCTGCAGGGCTGCCGCGACGGTATAGAACGATCCAAAGATGGCGATTCTATCATTATCATCTGCCACGTCACAGGCGTGCACGATGGCAGCAGCAATATCAGGAAAACAGATGACCTCGCCGCGCACCCCGGCAAGGTGCAGCACATTAGCCAATTCTTCAGCACTAGCGCCGCGTGGCGCGACTATACCGGCCACCAGCCAGGTGTCGATATGCGGATTCATCGCAGCCGCCACGCCCGCCATATCCTTGTCCTTGAGCATCGCAAATACGGCATAGGTATGCGGACAAGGCGGCAAGCCGGACAGATTTTGCGCCAGCGTGCGAGCCGCATGCGGGTTATGCGCCACATCCAGAATCATTTGCGGCTTGCCGGGAATAAACTGAAAACGTCCTGCCAGATGCACTTCAGTCAATCCGCGACGTATCGCCGCCATGCTCACCGGTAACTTTTCCTTCAGCGCATCCAGCGCCGCCAGCGCGGCACTCGCATTGTGCAACTGAAAACTTCCGCGCAATGCCGGATAGGGCAGCGCGCTGCGCGCCCCTGCCTTGCCGCGATAATCCCACTGCCCCTGATGCGCTTTAAAACCGAATTCACTACCTATGCACCACAGCTCGGCGCCGATGTTATTGACATGGTCGCTAACGGCCTGCGGCACATCGCTGTCCGCACAGATCGCGACCCGGCCTTGCCTGAAAATCCCCGCCTTCTCGAAGGCGATCTCTTCCCGCGTCTCGCCCAGATAATCGGTGTGGTCTATGTCCACACTGGTCACCACTGCGCAATCGGCATCAAACACATTCACCGCATCCAGCCTGCCGCCCAGACCCACCTCAAGAATTGCGACATCTACCTTATGATCAATAAACAACTGCATCGCGGCCAACGTACCGAACTCAAAATAGGTCAGCGGAATATCATCCTCATCCTGTCGGGATGAATCCCGACCTACACGCACCTTTTCAATTTCCGCAAACGATGCGCACAACTCATCATCGGAGACGTGTTGTTTAGCTATGCGCACGCGCTCGTTGTAGTGCAGCAGGTGCGGCGAGGTATAGCAGCCGACACGGTATCCGGCCGCATGCAAAATGGATTCCAGCATCGCGCACACCGAGCCTTTGCCGTTGGTGCCGCCCACCACGATCAGCGGGAAATCCGCATCAAGATGCAGCCGCTGTTTAACCTCGGCTACGCGTGTTAAGCCGAGCGCGATAGTCTTGGGGTGCAGCGATTCAAGGTAAATCAGCCAGTCGGCCAGCGTTTTTGGCATAGATCAATCGGAAACAAAGTAGCCCGGATACAGCACAGCGGAATCCGGGGGCGCCCAACAATCAAGGCGCAGCAGCCTGCCTAAACATTCGGCGATATATCAAAAACCCCGGATTCCATTGCATTCCATCCGGGCTACGATCTCAGGATGTGCCCACCCTACGCCGCCTCGATCTCCGCCACAGCCGGTTTTCGGGTCAGCAAGGTGGTCAGTGTCGCCAGCTGATTGCGCATTTCGCGACGATCGATAATCATGTCCACCGCGCCGTGTTCGAGCAGAAACTCCGCACGCTGGAAGCCGTCAGGCAGGGTTTCACGCACGGTCTGCTGGATCACGCGGGCGCCGGCGAAGCCGATCAACGCGCCGGGTTCAGCGATTACCACGTCGCCCATGAAGGCGAAGCTGGCGGACACGCCGCCCATAGTGGGGTCAGTCAGCACGGAAATAAACGGCAGTTTTTCTTCGGACAACTGGGTCAGCGCCGCACAGGTTTTTGCCATCTGCATCAGCGATAACAAGCCTTCCTGCATGCGCGCCCCGCCGCTGGCGGCAAAGCACACGAACGGGCATTTTTGCTCCAGCGCAACCTGCACCCCGCGCACGAAACGCTCGCCGACCACCGAACCCATAGAGCCGCCCATAAAGGCGAATTCAAAACACGCGACAACGACCGGCGCAGTACGGATATTGCCCTGCATCACCACCAGTGCATCATCTTCATCCGTGCTTTTCTTCGACGCGATCAGACGGTCAGAATATTTCTTCTGATCCTTGAATTTGAGCGTATCCACCGGCAAAACCTCAGCGCCGATTTCAAAACGTCCTTCTGCATCGAGCAACCAGTCCAGACGGCAGCGTGCGGAAACGCGATGATGATGACTACAGGTGGGGCATACACCCAAATTCTTAGCCAGATCAGAGTGATACAGCACCGTCTCGCAGGATGGGCACTTGCTCCACAGACCTTCCGGCACATTTTTTTTGGCATCGCCTACACGACGCTTGATCTTCGGGGGTAATAATTTTTGAAACCAGCTCATGTTATCTCCTCTAGGCCTGATTGATTGCCAGCCTTAATTCATTGACCAATGCACTGACATTGGCGATCACTGTCGCGTCATTTGAATTTTCGATTTCCTGCACGATGCGGCTACCCACCACCACGCCATCGCACAGCTTCGCCACCGCCTGCGCAGTCACCGCATCGCGAATGCCGAAGCCCACGCCGATAGGCAGTTTGATGTGTTTGCGCAATTGCGGCAGCTTCTGCTCGATAGCAGACAGGTCGAGGTTGCCCGCGCCGGTCACACCCTTCAAGGAAACGTAATACACATAGCCGCGCGCCAGTTTTGCGACCTGCTCAACGCGCGCCTCTTCGGTCGTCGGTGCCAGCAGAAAAATCGGATCAATGCCGTGACGTTGCAGGTGTTCAAAGGCATCGTGGCTCTCTTCCGGCGGGAAATCCACCGTCAGCACGCCATCCACGCCCACTTCCGCGCAACGTTGCGCGAATACTTCCCAGCCCATAGCCTCGATCGGGTTGCCATAGCCCATCAATACCACCGGGGTGCGGTTGTCCTGCTGACGGAATTCGGACACCAGATTCAGCACGCCGCGCAGCGACATACCCTGTTTGAGCGCACGCTCGGAAGCGCGTTGTATGGTCGGGCCGTCGGCCATCGGATCGGAGAACGGCACGCCCAGTTCGATCACATCCGCACCCGCTTGCACCATGGCATGCATCAACGGCACAGTGAGCTGAGGACTGGGATCTCCCGCCGTAAAGAACGGGATGAGCGCACGGCGATTGTCTTGTTTCAGTTTGTCGAATGTTGCTTGAATTCGTGACATATTAATTTCCGTATTTTACTTATGCATACATCAAGCGACTACCTTTGGGGGCGGGTACAGCCAATCCGCGATCATCAGCCACTTCCAGCCACAGAATCATCGCTTCCTTGACATTGCTCAAAGCGGCTTCCCGACTATCGCCGTGAGCCATACAACCGGGGAGTTCAGGAACTTCCGCAATGTAAACGGCATCTTCTTCACTCCAGTACAGGATAATTTCATAATGCTCCATCAGAGCTCCTTCCCAAGTTTGTATTTGATAATGACGGTTCGTACTTGTTTGACTTGGTATGGCTTCGCCTTCGCACCATCCCTTTGCAGGTTGATCTGCTCAAACACGCCAATCCGTGTAAACACGTGATGACTCCCACGCACCCGCATTTCAAACTCCAATTGAGTCAACAAACTGCACAGTTCATCGAATCCGATATTTGTGTCCGACAATCCACGCAATATCTGAAGCAATAATTTATCGTACTTGCCCATCGTTACAACGTAATTCCCATTAGCCCCGCCACAGTGTTGATGTCCTTGTCGCCGCGACCGGACAAATTAACCAGCAATACCTTGTCTTTACTCATGCCCGGCGCGATTTTCGCGGCATGCGCGAGCGCATGGCTGGATTCGAGCGCGGGGATGATGCCTTCGAAGCGACACAAGTCGTGGAAGGCCTGCATCGCCTCGTCGTCGTTGATCGCGACATATTGCGCGCGACCGATTTCCTTCAGCCAGCAATGCTCGGGGCCGACACCGGGATAATCCAGGCCGGCAGAAATGGAATGTGTCTCGGTAATCTGACCGTTTTCATCCTGCATCAGGTTCACACGGTTGCCATGCAGCACGCCGACACGGCTGTTGGACGTCAGCGGTGCGGCATGTGAACCGCTGGCTATGCCGTGCCCGCCCGCTTCCACGCCGATGATCTGCACGTCTTTTTCTTCGATGTAGGGATAAAACAGGCCGATAGCATTGGAACCGCCGCCGACACAGGCGATCACCGCATCCGGCTGACGACCGATCATTTCCGGCATCTGAATTTTGGCTTCGTTGCCGATCACGCACTGAAAATCGCGCACCATCATCGGATAAGGATGCGGGCCTGCCGCCGTGCCGAAAATATAAAACGTACTCTCGACGTTGGTCACCCAGTCGCGTATCGCCTCGTTACAAGCATCCTTGAGCGTCTTCGAGCCACTCTCCACCGGCACCACCGTCGCGCCCAGCAACTTCATCCGGTACACATTCGGCGACTGACGCTGGATGTCTTCCGCACCCATATAGACCACGCACTCCATGCCGAAACGCGCGGCCACGGTCGCCGTCGCCACGCCGTGCATACCCGCACCGGTTTCTGCGATCACACGTTTTTTGCCCATGCGCTTTGCGAGCAGCGCCTGGCCAATCGCATTATTGATCTTGTGTGCGCCGGTGTGATTCAAGTCTTCGCGCTTCAGATAAATCTGCGCACCGCCCAGCCGGTCCGACCAGTTTTTGGCGTGATAAATCGGGCTGGGGCGCCCGACATAGTGTTTCAATTCGTAGGCGAACTCAGCCTTGAATTCAGGGTCGTTTTGATAGCGCAGATACTGCACCCGCAATTCTTCCACTGCCGGGATCAGCGTTTCCGCCATGTAGATGCCGCCGAACTGGCCGAAATGCCCCGTACTGTCTGGATAGTTATACACTTTTAACCTCTTGCATGAAACGGGCGATCTTCGCCGCGTCTTTCACACCCTTTAGGGTGTTTATACCCTTCAGGGTGTCTATTCCCTTGCTTACCTCTACGCCGCTCGATACATCCACCGCATAGGGCCGTACTTGCCTGATTCCCGCCGCGACATTTTCCACGCTCAACCCGCCTGACAAAATCAAAGGCAGCGGTAACGCCTCGGGAATCAAAGTCCAATCAAAACAGGCTCCGGTGCCGCCCGGAATCCCTTCCACATGCGCGTCCAGCAGCAAACCCTGGGCGGTATGAAAACGAGCCGCGCATTGTAACAAATCCACCCCGACTTTGACGCGGATTGCTTTAAGATAGGGCTTGTTGAATTGTGCGCAGAATTGGGGCGATTCATCGCCGTGAAATTGCAGTACATCCAGCGGCACGGCCGCCAACACCTCGCGTACCGTCTCTGCACTGGCATTCACAAATAATCCGACCACGGTGACGAAGGGCGGCAGCACCGCCGCCAGTTTTGCAGCCTGCCCGATACTGACATGACGCGGACTTTTTTCATAAAACACCAGACCGATTGCATCCGCGCCACTCATCGCCACAGCCAGCGCATCCTCGGCGCGGGTGATACCGCAAATTTTTACTCTTACCGGCATATCTCTCCTTTGGAGTGCGGCGACATGTCGCCGCTTTCAAGGCGCAGACATGTCTAATGAACCTAAAAAAGCAGTTGTCCGCAGATTACACAGATTAAAACTGATTAAACGAAGGCTTACAAATAACTTATTGCAATCCATCAGGTGAAAGCGCTAACACCCGTAACCATTTGAAAATCTGCGTAAATCTGCGTAATCTGCG